>NZ_JBFTRY010000159.1:0-8104 GCF_056399745.1 Dyella sp. 01N36 | reverse complement strand
TTACACGTGCGCCTGCCGCTGCCGGTGACGCAGGAGCCGCTGCCCGCGACGACGCAGCGCGGCGATGGCCTCGAGGCATTGCCGCTGCGCATCCTGCTGGTCGAAGACGACGTGATCGTCGCCGCCGTGATTCGCGGCCTGCTCGAACGTGCGGGGCACGAGGTGCGCTATGTCGGCAATGGTTTGGCGGCGTTGGCCGAGCTTGCCCAGGCACCGTGCGATGTGATCCTGCTGGATCTGGACCTGCCGGGCATCGATGGTTTCCAGATCGCCCGGCTGATCCGTCAGCGCGAGGCATCCGAGCAGCGCACTCCGATCGTGGCGATCACCGCGCGTTCGGGCGGCGATGAGGAAGCGCGGGCTCGCGAAGCGGGCATGGATGGCTTCCTGCGCAAGCCGCTGACGGGCGAGCAGCTGCAGGATGCGATCAACCTGCAGATGGCGGTGCACGCGTCGGTCGACGACTGACGCAATGGATTCTCTGTGGGAGCGCACCCTGTGCGCGACAGGCACCCATGGTGAGGCAACGCTACGTAGCTGCCGTCGCGCACAGGGTTCGCTCCCACAGGTGAATGCCGTGGCGCGGCATCACATATCGTGCTTGCTCACCTCAAACTGCCGCCGCCTGTATTCGGTCCACCGCGTGCGCGAACCCTCGCGCTCGGCCGGATCGGCGGGCACCACTTCCAGCACGCGGTCGTAGCGGCCCGGCGCACACTCTTCGCGCAAGTTGATCAGCATCGGGCGATCGGGCGTATCGATGCCGGGTGGCACGATCAGCACGGCAGTCGTGTGGTCGTCGTCGTCACCGGCGATCTGGTGCGTGATAAAGCCGTCCGGATCAAACTCCCACAGCAACTCGTCGATCGCCTCGGCTTGCGCAAAGTCGCGCGCCAGCACCAGGGTGGGTTGCTGGGCGGCGTGCGCGCGCTTGGCCAGCTCGCACACGAGCAGCAGCGGTTGCTCGCGGAAGCGCGGCTTGTCGATCAGGTAGAAATCGGCGCGAGGCATAGCGGGAGCCTTTCAAATTTCGTCATTCCGGCGCAGGCCGGAATCCAGTGACGTCGGTATTCGATTGTCGCGATATGCTCAGTGCATTCAAGCGCACCGGCGACAGCCGACCAATACGGCTGCTGGATTCCGGCCTGCGCCGGAATGACGGCAGTGATGGTTTACGCGGCGCGGTCAATCAGCCACTGCACCAGCAGCGACACCGGGCGGCCAGTGGCCAGGCCCTTGCGGCCTTCGTCCCACGCGGTGCCGGCGATGTCCAGGTGCGCCCAGCGCTGGCCCTCGGTGAAGCGCGCCAGGAAGCAGCCTGCGGTGATCGCGCCCGCGTTCTTGCCGCCGATGTTGGCGACGTCGGCAAAGCCCGATTCCAGCTGCACCTGGTAGTCGTCCCACAGCGGCAGGCGCCATGCGCGATCGAGCGTGGTTTCGCCGGCGGCGATCAGCTCGGCGGCGAGGTCGTCATGCTTGCTCATCAGGCCGCTGGCGTGCTTGCCCAGCGCGATGACGCAGGCGCCGGTCAGCGTGGCAGCATCGATCATCACCTTGGGCTGGAAGGTCTGCGCGGTATAGGTCAGCGCATCGCACAGGATCAGGCGGCCTTCGGCGTCGGTGTTGAGCACTTCGATGGTCAGGCCCGAGAGGCTCGTGAGCACGTCGCTGGGACGGTAGCTGTCGCCATCGGGCATGTTTTCCACGGCCGGCACCACGCACACCAGGTTCACCGGCACGCCAAGCTTCACCGCGGCGACGAAACTGCCGAGCACGCCCGCGGCGCCGCCCATGTCGAACTTCATTTCTTCCATGCCCGGGCCGGGCTTGAGGCTGATGCCGCCGGTGTCGAAGGTGATGCCCTTGCCGACGAAGGCGTACGGCTTGTCGCCTTCCGTGCCGCCCTTGTATTCGAGGATGACGAGCTTGGGCTTGTTGGCCGAGCCGCGGGCCACGGCCAGCAGCGAGCCGAAGCGCAGCTCTTCCATCTTCTCGTGATCGAGCACCGTGCAGCTCACCTTGTCGTGCTGCGCAGCGAACTGTTCGGCCTGCGTGGCGATATAGGCGGGGTTGCAGATATTGGGCGGCAGGTTGGCCAGCTCACGGGCGAAGCGCACGCCTTCGGCGATGGCCGTGGCCTGGGCGAGGCCGGTCTTGGCATCGTCGGCGCCGGCAAAGGTGATGGCGGCCAGCTCAGGCTGCGCGGACTTCTCGCGCGGCTTGAAGGTGGCGGTATAGCGGTAGGCGGCGTAATCGGCGGCCAGGGCGGCCACGCGCACGCGCCAGGAGGCATCGTGACCGGGCACGTCCACCTCGGTGAGGTAGGACACCGCGCTGTCCAGCGGCAGGCGGCCCAGGGCGCGCGCGGCTTCGATATTTATCTTCTGATAGCGTGCACCGTCGAAGGTCTTCTGCGTTCCCAGACCCACCACCAGCACGCGCTTGGCTGCCACGCCCTCCGGCGCGAACAGCACGGCCGTGGTGCCGGCCTTGCCGTTGATGTCCCCGCTCTCGACCTGGCGCTTGATCGCGCCGTGCGCAGCGGTGTCCACGCGGGCGGCGGCACTGGTGAGCAAACCGTTCTCATAGACGCCGACCACCACGCAGGGGGTTTCGACGGATTCGGGAGCGGCGGAGCCAAGGCTGAACTGGAGAGTCATGGAGAAGTCCTACGGAAAGGTCCGGAAAGGCCCGGACAGGCTAGACTTGGGGATTGCCGCGCCCGGGGCGGGCCGGCGCCAAGCCCTTCATCTTATCGCATGTCGAGAAACTGTCCCTCCAACCCGTACACTGCGCAGTCGTTTCTCCTCCCGTGCGACGCGCGCGGGTTCGACCCTGCCTGAGGACCGGTTCTGAGCATCCTCGATCGTTATTTCCTGCGTGAGCTGGCACAAACCGTGGCCGCTACCGCCATCGTGCTGCTGGCCGTCATGGCCGGCACTTCGTTTGCGCACGTCCTGCAGCAGGTGGCGAACGGCAGCTTCCCGGCCAGCGTGATGTTCCAGGTGCTGGGCCTGAACATGCTCGACGGCCTGTCGACCCTGCTGCCGCTGGCGGCCTTCCTGGGCATCCTCAATGGCCTGGGCCGCATGTACCGCGAGAGCGAGATGCATGTGTTGGCCTCTTCCGGCATGGGTCCCGACGGCTTGCTGCGTCCGGTGTCCATCCTTGCCGTGATCTTGGCCATCCTGGTCGGCATCGTGGCGCTGTGGCTGGGCCCCTGGGCCGCACGCACGTCCGACCAGCTGGTGGCGGCCGCCAACCGCTCGGTGATTGCCGCGGGCCTGGACGCCGGGCGCTTCACGCCGCTGCCGGGCAAGGGCGGCATCATCTTCGTCGACGAGCTCAGCCGCGACGGCAGCACGCTGGGCAACACCTTCATTGCCACCGAGCGCATGGGCCACGACAACGTGCCGCACCTCAAGCTGGTCACCGGCAAGCACGGCCAGCTGTATCAGGAAACCGACGGCAGCGGCCGCTTCCTCGCCTTGTGGAACGGCTTCCAGTACGACATCCCGCTGGGCGCGGACAACTGGCGCAAGATGAAATACGAGCGCAACGACGCCTCGCTGGACAGCATCCAGTCCGATGAGGACGCCGAAGATCCCGCGCACTCGATGACGCTGGCGCAGTTGCTGCGCACCGACAACCCGGACACGCGCGCCGAATTCGCCTGGCGCAGCATCGCGCCGGCGATGACCCTGGTGCTGCTGGCGCTGGCCTTGCCGCTGTCGCGCCAGAGTCCGCGCGAGCCGCGCTTTGGCCGCATGTTCCTGGCCATCCTCACCTTCTACTTCTACTACCTGTTGCTGGCGATTTGTCGCGGTCAGATCGTCAAGGGCCACTGGCACCACTCGTTCCCGATGTGGATGGTCACGCTGCTGGTGTTTGCCGTGGCGGCACGCATGTTCAAGAACCAATACTCGCCGCGTAAACCGCGCAAGGCAGGTGCCTGATGGCTGCATTGCGCATTCGTCGCGTCGACTGGCTGGTCGGCACCACCGTCCTGGGCGCCATGCTCACCGTGTGGCTGGTGATCACCGGTCTCGATGCGGTGTTCCAGTTCCTGCGCCAGCTCGGCAACGTGGGCAAGAACGGCTACACGGTGACCAACGCCGTGGTGTACGTGCTGGTCACCTTTCCGCGCCGTCTGTACGAGATGTTCGGCAACGCGGCGCTGATCGGCGGCCTGCTCGGCCTGGGCGGCCTGGCTGCCACCAACGAGCTCACTGCGTTGCGCGCCTGTGGTCTGTCCAAGCTGCGCATTGCCGCGTCGGCGGTGGGCGTGGTGGCCATCCTCGTGGTCGGCGTGGTGATTCTTGGCGAAACCGCGGCACCCTGGGGTGACCAGCAGGCGCAGGCCATGCAGTTGCGCCTTAAATCCAACAACGTGGGCCTGGGCGGCGAGTCCGGCCTGTGGGCACGCGATGGCGATCGCATCATCAATGCCAAGGGATGGRTGGCCAAACACACGGCAACGCACAGCACCGTGCAGTTGCATGACGTGCGGGTGTTCACGCTCACGCCGGACGGCCAGGTGAAGCGCTTCGACTGGGCGCAGACGGCCGAACACGATGGCCACCAGTGGGTGATGAGCAAGGTGCGCAGCACCACCTTAGACGATGCCGGCACGCACTCCACCACCGCCGACAGCCAGACCTGGGATTCCAAGCTCAATCCGCAGGTGCTGGAGCAGTCGGTGATCCAGCCGCAATACCTGCCCATGCGCGACCTGCGCCGCAACATCACCTACCTTGAGCAGAACGGCCAGAATCCGGGCGTGTATGCCTCAGCGTTCTGGACGCGCGCGCTGTATCCGCTCAACGTGCTGGTGCTGGTGTTGCTCGCCATGCCGTTCTCGTTTGGCACTTTGCGCTCGGGCGGCCTGGGCAAGCGCATGTTCATCGGCATGCTGCTCGCCATCGGCTGGTACTTCCTGCAGAAGGCGATGGTGAACTTCGGCACCGTCTACGGCGTGCCGCCGCTGGTGGCCAATGTGCTGCCCGCCTTGATCCTGGCGGTGATTGCCTGGGTGTATTTCCGAAAACACGGCTGACGTGGCGCCGCCCGGCATGGGCGGCAGATCCCCGCCCCGTCCTGGTCGTGGCCATCACACTTGGCTAAGCGCCGGTGGCGGCGGAATCGTCCGGTGCATCCGGCGCGAACTGGCCTTCCTGGGCGAGGCGGGCGAATAGTCCGCCTTGGGCGATGAGCTCTGCAAAGCGCCCCTGTTCCACCAGCCGACCCTGGTCCAGCACCAGGATCAGATCGGCGTTGCGTACGGTCGACAGGCGATGCGCGATCACGAACGTCGTGCGGCCGACGGTCAGCCGATCCAGTGCGCGCTGGATGCGTGCCTCGGTGGCGTTGTCGAGTGCACTAGTGGCTTCGTCAAGTATCAGGATCGGTGCGTCCTTCAACATCGCACGGGCGATCGCCAGGCGCTGACGTTCGCCGCCCGAGAGGGAGCGCCCGCGCTCGGCGACCAGCGTTTCCAGACCGGCGGGCTTGCGTGCGATGAACGCGGCTGCTTCGGCTGCGGCAACCGCGGCGTCGATCTGGCCGGGCTCCGCTTCCGGATTGCCCACGCGCAGATTGTCCAGGATCGAGCGATAGAACATGCCGGCGTCCTGGAACACCACGCCGATGTTTTGCCGCAGCGACTCCAGCGTGACATCGCGGACATCGTGGCCATCGACCGTCACCCGCCCGGCGCTGGGATCGTAAGCGCGATACAGCAGGCTCAACGCGGTGCTCTTGCCCGCGCCGGTGGGGCCGACCAGGGCGATGGTGCTGCCGGGCGGCGCGCGGAAATTCAGCTCATGCAGGGCTGGCTGCACCGGGTCGTAGCCAAAACTGACCTGCTCGAATACCACTTCGCCACGCACGCGGGGCAGGGCGATGGCCCCCGGGCGATCGGCGATCTCGGACTGGCGGTCAAGCACGGTGAAGAAATCGCGCAGCGACTGCGACTGGAAGAACAGGTTCGACAGGAAGGTGGCGAATTGCTCCAGCCTGCCGATCAGCAGCATGGAGAAACCCACGAAACTGACGATGCCGCCCACGCTGATCTCGCCACGCGAGTGCAGCGCTGCGCCCACCGCAAAAATCGCCACGATGGTGAGCGTGCTCGCCGCACGATTGAGCACCGAAAGTATCGCCCAGCCGCGCAGCACCGGATATTGCGCATTGAGCGTGCGCGTCATCAGCTCGTGCAGCGCGCGCGATTCGGCGGCCAGTCGCGTGAAACTCTGCACCACCGTCACGTTGCCGAATACATCGCCGGCGCGCGTCGCGATCTCGTGGTGCAATTCCTCCACTTCGCCTTGTGCCTTGTGCGTACGCTGCACGGCGACGGCGTTGAAAATCGAGAAACACAGCAGCAGCGCAATCATCAGCAGCGCCAGCTTCCAGTTGATCCACAGTGCCACGGGCACCATCACGAAGATCGACAACAACGTAGCCAGGTGCTCGCGGAAGAAACTCAGCCAGAGATTGAACAGGTTGCTGACGCCCACGTTCATGATGCGTGACAGCCGGCCCGTGTGGTATTCGCCGTGGAACGACATCGGCATGGCCGCGGCATGTTCGAAAAACAATGCGATCGCGGCGAGGCGTCGGCGATGCGCGAGCCGGTCCGCATGCAGCGACACCCACACATTGGCCAGCACGCCGGCAAAGCCCACGCCGGCCCATAGCGCGATCAGGCGGGGCGCATTGCCGGCCTGCGTACTGCCCAAGGCGTCAACCACGCGGCCAAACAGCACCGGCTCAAGGAAGAACACACCGGCCAGCGCCAGGTTGGCCAGCGCCAACGTGATTGCCAGCTTCTTTTCGGGAGCCAGCAGAGCAATCACCCGAAGATACAGACGCAGGAACGACATGCCGTCGCCTCGATCGGCTCGCGTCCCCGCCGCATGCGGAGACCCGATGACAAGGCTAGCCCAAGCCGCCGTGGCCCGTCAGGCTCGCCGCCTTTGATTCTGCCAAAGCGAGCGTTCAAACTCGGGGTCTGATCCAGCTACCGGAAGTCCATCGTGGAACTCATCGACCTGCGCAGCGATACCGTCACCCGTCCCACCCCGGCCATGCGTGAGGCCATGATGCAGGCCGCCGTGGGCGATGACGTCTATGGCGAAGATCCTACGGTGAACGCCTTGCAGCAGCGGCTTGCGGCGGATCTCGGCTTTGAGGCGGCGCTGTTCGTGCCCACCGGCACGCAATCGAACCTCATCGCACTGATGTCGCATTGCGAGCGCGGCGATGAGTACCTGGTGGGTGCCGATGCGCATACCTACAAATTCGAAGGTGGCGGCGCCGCCGTGCTCGGCTCGATCCAGCCACAACCGATTCCGCACGACGTGGATGGCAGCCTGCCGCTGGACAAGCTCGCCGCGGCGATCAAGCCGGTCGATCCGCATTTCGCGCGCACGCGGCTGCTGGCGCTGGAAAACACCTGGCATGGGCGTGCCTTGCCGCTGGGCTACCTGAAAGCGGCTCGCGATTTCGCGCGCGAACGCGGGCTGGGGTTTCATCTGGATGGTGCCCGCTTGTTCAATGCCGCCGTCGCCAGTGGCGTGCCGGCTCGCGAGATTGCCGGTCTGTTCGACAGTGTGTCGGTCTGCTTGTCGAAGGGCCTTGGTGCGCCGGTGGGTTCGGTGCTGGTCGGCTCGGCGGCGCTGATCGACAAGGCGCGGCGGTGGAAGAAGGTGACCGGTGGCGGTTGGCGTCAGGCTGGCATGCTTGCTGCTGCTGCGCAGTACGCGCTGGATCACCATGTGGAGCGTCTCGCCGAGGATCACGCTCGCGCGGTGATGTTGGCGGCGGGGCTGGGTGACCTTCCTGGCGTGAAGCTGCTGGGGCAGCACACCAATATGGTGTTTATCGATGTGCCTGCCGATCGGCTGCGGGAATTGGACGTCCATTTGAAGCAGGCGGGTATTCGCATCAGCATCGGGTATTTGCCGACGTTGCGGTTGGTGACGCATCTGGATGTTGATGATGAGGGGGTGGCGCGGACGGTGGCGGCGTTCCGGCAGTTTTTTGCCTGATTCTGCGGGTGCCGGCGATTTTCTCCCTCTCCCCGCCGGGGAGAGGGTTGGGG
>NZ_JBFTRY010000158.1:0-8126 GCF_056399745.1 Dyella sp. 01N36 | reverse complement strand
ATCCTGCTCTGCTCAGTGCCGTGGCTATGCTGGCCATGGTGCCTTTTTGCGTGGCCAGAGCGGCCGATGTGAAGTCCGCCCGCGTCTGGGCAGGCCCCGAATACACCCGCGTGGTGCTCGATGTTTCCGGCCCGGTCACCTACAAGGTCGACCAGGACGGCGACGAGCTTACGGTGGACATCAACGGCAGCTCGGTCGTTGGCGGCTTCAATTACCCGGCGGCCACGGGCCTGTACAAGGGCATGAGCGGCGCCAAGCAGGGCAATAACGTCCGCCTGACCGCCAAGGTCGATCCCTCGAGCAACGTCAAAAGCTTCCTGCTCAAGCCGCAGGCGGAGTACGGCTACCGCTTGGTGGTCGATCTTTATCCGGGCAGCGGCTCGGTGGCTAAGGCCTCGTCGCCGGAAAAGCGGCCTGTACCGAATATTCCCATCCCGGCTGCCGCCCCATCGGATGACGACGGCGACAGCGCCTCCGCCTCGGCTGCCGCAGCGCCCGAAGCTGCTCCGCCACCGGCTGCCATGCCGCCGCCGGCACCCATGCCCGAGTCGCGCAGCTCGACCCGCTCCTCGTTGAAGCCGACCCAGAGCGGCATGGCCTCGACGCGTGCGGCAGCCAGCCTGCTCAATGGCGAGCGCAAGGTGGTGATCGCCATCGATGCCGGTCATGGCGGCGATGACCCGGGCGCTCACGGTCCGGGCGGAACGCTGGAGAAGAACGTCACCCTCGCGGTGGCGCGCCAGCTGGCGGACCAGATCAACCAGCAGCCCGGCATGCGAGCTGTGCTCACCCGCAACGCCGACTTCTTCATCCCGCTGGCGCAGCGTTACCAGATCGCGCGCAATAACTCGGCCGACCTGTTCGTCTCGATCCACGCCGACGCCTTCATCAACGGCGACGCCAAGGGTTCGTCCGTGTGGGTGCTCTCGCCACGCGGCAAGACCAGCATGGCGGCGCGCTGGCTGGCCGACGGCCAGAACCGGGCCGACCTGATCGGCGGCGTGACGCTGGACGACAAGAACGACGGCCTGGCGGCCGTGCTGCTCGACCTGCAGCAGGGTTATTCCATGCAGGCCAGCGAATCGGTGGCAGGCAACGTGCTGAAGGCGCTGGGAAATCTCGGCCCCACCCATCGCGGCTACGTGGAGCGCGCCAACTTCGTGGTGCTGCGCTCGCCGGATRTKCCCTCGATCCTGGTCGAGACGGCSTTCATCAGCAATCCGGASGAAGAGCGCAAGCTGCGTGATCCTTCGCACCAGTCGCGCCTCGCCGCGGCGGTGATGACGGGCGTGCGCGGCTATTTCGAGGCGACGCCGCCGCCGGGCAGCTGGTTTGCCGCGCAAGCCTCGCGTCGCAACGGCATGGCGAATGTCGCCAGCTCGCAGGGCGACGACGAGACCGCTGCCAAGGCCACACGTGCCGTGGCACAGGCGATGGCCTCCACTCCCGGTGCCGGGAGTCGCGCCGATGATGGTGTGCAGGACCTGCACCGGGTGGAGCGGGGCGAAAGCCTGCGCAGCATCGCCAAGCAGTACGGCGTCAGCGTCAACGCGATCAAGAACGCGAACAAGTTGGAAAGCGATAGTTCGGTACGCGTGGGCATGATGCTGGCCATACCCGCCGGCTGAAGCGGCTGCTCAAGGAATCACCAACAACGCCGCCTCCGGGCGGCGCTCTGCTTTCGCCGGGGGCCGTCAGGTTCTAAGCTTCGCCGATGCCAGTCATTCGTCCCCTGCCTCCCGAACTCATCAATCAGATCGCTGCCGGTGAAGTGATCGAACGGCCTTCTTCCGTCGTGAAGGAACTGGTCGAAAACAGCCTCGACGCCGGCGCCACGCGGATTGAAGTGGATATCGAACAAGGCGGTTCCCGCCTGATCCGCGTGCGCGACGACGGTTGCGGCATCGTGCCCGACGAGCTGGCGCTGGCGGTGGCCTCGCACGCCACCAGCAAGATCGGCAGCTTCGACGATCTCGAACACGTGGCCAGCATGGGTTTTCGCGGCGAAGCGCTGGCTTCGGTGTCCTCGGTGGCTCGTTTTGCGCTGACCTCGCGCGCGCAGGGACTGGACACGGCGTTCCGCATCGAAGTGGATGGCGGCAAGCTGCAGGCGGCACGTCCCGCGCAGCATCCGCAGGGCAGCAGCGTGGAAGTGCGCGACTTGTTCTACAACGTGCCCGCACGCCGCAAATTTCTCCGCGCCGAGCGCACCGAATTCGCGCATATCGACGATCTGCTGAAATCGCTCGCCCTGGCGCGCGGCTCGGTGGAATTTCGCCTGAGCCACAACGGCAAGCCGGTGCGCATGCTCAAGGCCGCGCGCGACGAAAGCGCCGCCTTGCAGCGCGTGGCCGAAGTGCTGGGCGAGGAATTCCCCGCGCAAAGCCTGCGTATCGATCATGCAGCGGCCGGGCTGCATCTGTCGGGCTGGGTGGGTCTGCCCACCGCCTCGCGTTCGCAAGCTGATTCGCAGTACTTCTACGTCAACGGCCGGCTGGTGCGCGATCGCATCGTGGCGCATGCGGTGCGCCAGGCCTATGCGGACGTGCTGTTCCATGGCCGTCATCCGGCGTTCGTCTTGTATCTGGAACTCGATCCGGTGGGCGTGGATGTGAATGTCCATCCGGCCAAGAGTGAAGTGCGTTTTCGCGAACAACGGCTGGTGCACGACTTCCTGTTTCGCACCCTGCACGAAGCGCTCGCGCAGACGCGTGCAGGCAACGTCGGCCTGCCTGCTGCCGAGTCGCCGATGGCGGGAGCGGCGCCGTCGTACAGCTACAGCATGGCCCCGTCGTCGGGATCGGCCAGCGCCGCGCCCGCATGGCCCAATGCCTTGAGCCAGAGCCGCTTGAGCCTGGGCGTGCGAGACGAGCCGCTCGCTGGCTACGCCGCGCTACTGGGCGAACCCGCGACCGTGTCCACGCCGTTGTCGTTCGCTGCCAATGCGCCGATGCCGGACGCGTCCGAAGAGGAAGCGCCGCCGCTGGGCTTCGCCATCGCGCAGCTCAAGAGCATCTACATCCTGGCCGAAAATGCGCATGGCCTGATCCTTGTGGACATGCACGCCGCGCATGAGCGCATCACCTACGAAAAGCTCAAGGCTGGTCGCGTCTGCAGCAACCTGCGTTCGCAGATGTTGCTGGTGCCGATGAATGTGGCAGTGAGTGCGAAAGAGGCCGCCGCGGCCGAGGAACACGCCGAGGCCTTGGCGGAATGGGGCATGGAGCTCTCGCGCAGCGGTCCGTCCGGTGTGGTGGTGCGGCGCATTCCCGCCCTGCTGGAAGGCGCCGATGTAGCGCAGCTCTGTCGCGACGTGCTTTCCGAGCTGGCCCAGCACGGCAGTTCGCGTCGCCTGCAGGAGTTGGAGAACGAGCTGCTCTCGACCATGGCCTGCCATGGCTCGGTGCGTGCGGGGCGCCGCCTCACCATTCCGGAAATGAACGCGCTGCTGCGCGAAATGGAAGCGACGGAGCGCTCCGGGCAGTGCAATCACGGACGTCCGACCTGGACCCAGCTGAGCCTGCCCGAGCTGGACAAGTTGTTCCTGCGCGGTCGCTGACGAGTTTCTGTACCGAGCGGCGCTTGCCCGGTTTGTAAATGGACGGCCATACTGCTGTTTCATTCCGACGGGGCCTGCCATGTTGCGTACCGCCGTTCTTGCCTTTGCCTTGAGCCTTGGAGTTGCCACCGTGCAAGCTCAGACCCCTACCTCCGCTGCGGCGACGGATTTCTCCCAGCAAAACGTCAACTGGCAGAACAAGCGTCTTGCCGGCCTCACCGCACCCAATGGCTGGCTCAGCCTGATCGGCCTGGAGTGGCTGAAGGAAGGCGCCAATCGCGTGGGCAGCGCGGCCGACAATGACATCGTGCTCACGGCCGGTCCGGCCCACCTGGGCGTGGTGACCCTGGCCAAGGACGGCAGCATGCACATCGTGTTCGACAAGCACAGCGCGGCCACCGTGGATGGCAAGAGCGTGCCCGAAGCGGCGCTGGTCGACGACATGCACGCCGGTGACAGCGCGCCGTCCGTGGTGGCATTCGGTTCGGCCAGCTTCCTGGTGATCGAGCGCGACGGCCGCAAGGCCTTGCGCGTGAAGGACAGCAACGCCGACACGCGCACGCACTTCCTGGGGCTGGATTACTACACGCCCGATCCGTCGTGGCGCATCGAGGCTGACTGGGTGCCGTTCGACCCGCCGCACGAGCTGGAGATCGGCTCGGTGCTGGGCACGGTCAACAAGGAAAAGGTGCCGGGCAAGGCGGTGTTCCATCGCGACGGCCACACCTACGAGCTGATGCCGATCCAGGAAGAACCCGATTCGCTGTTCTTCGTCATCGCCGATCGCACGTCCGGCAAGGACACCTATGGCGCAGCCCGTTTCATGTATGCGGATCTACCGAAGGACGGCAAGGTCGTGCTCGACTTCAATCGCGCCTACAACCCGCCGTGTGCATTCACGCCGTACGCCACCTGTCCGCTGGCTCCGCCGGAGAACCGTCTGGATCTGGCCGTGACCGCGGGCGAGAAGAATTACCGCGGCAGCCATCACTGAGCGCTGCCCGATCCGCGCCATGACAACGACGGCCAGCCCTGCGCTGGCCGTCGCTTTTTGCGTTAGCGACCCTTGAAGTCCGCCTTGCGCTTTTCCAGGAACGCCGTGGTGCCTTCGCGCATGTCCTCGGTGGCGAAGGCCAGCGCGAACGCCTGCGTTTCAAACTCCAGACCCTGATCGATACTCGTTTCGCCACCCTGCAGCACGGCGTCCAGGATGCCAGCAGCGGCGAGCGGCGCGGCGGCGGCCAACTGATCGGCCATGGCGTTGACCGTTTCATCCAGCGCCTCAGGCGCGACCACGCGGGTCACCACGCCCAGCTCATAGGCGCGCTGGGCGTTGATGGTGGCGCCCAGCAGGCACAGCTCCAACGCCGCGCCACGGCCGGCCAGGCGCAGCAGGCGCTGGGTGCCGCCGAAGCCGGGGATCAGTCCCAGGTTGATTTCGGGCTGGCCGAACTTGGCCTTTTCGCTGGCCACGCGCAGGTGACAGCACATCGCCAGCTCCATGCCGCCGCCGAGGGCGAAGCCCTGGATGCGCGCGATCACCGGCTTGCCCAGTCGCTCGACCAGGCTCATCAGTCGCTGCCCGGTGCGCGAGAAACTCTGTGCCTGGACAGGCGTATAGCCATTCATCTCGGCGATGTCCGCACCGGCCACAAAGGCCTTCTCACCCGCGCCGGCCAACACGACTACCCGCACCGCATCGTCCTGGGCGGCCTGGGTGAAGGCCAGCGTCAGCTCGTTGAGCGTCTCCCGATTGAGCGCATTGAGCTTGTCCGGGCGATTGACGGTGATGGTGCGCACCGCGCCGCGGTTGGCGATTTCCAGGTTGCGATAGGCCATGATTCGACTCCGGCGGAAAAGGCGCCATGGTAGCAGCGGGAACCTTTGCCGCCTCCGGCGTTCGAAGGCACAGACGCCGGATGGACCGGCGTCGCTGCACGATTCGCCCGGACCGCTTACGATGGCCAGGTTGCAGCCGCAATGGAGGAAGGCATGGCACAACTGCGTTGGCTAGCTCTGGGYATCCTGTGTTGGGGTGGTCTGGCGCATGCTCAGGTCAGTGGCGCCCCGCAGGATCAGTCGCAGGTCAAGCTGGACAAGACCAAGCTGTCCTACGCCATCGGTTTCCAGATCGGCAGCCAGTTCGCCAACGGCGATCCGGACGTGGATATCCCCACGCTGCTGCGCGCGATCCAGGACGCCTACGCCAAAAAGCATCCCACCGTGTCGATGCGCGACATGCACGACCAGCTGCGCGAACTCGACGAGCAGATGCATAGCCAGGCGCTGGCGCAATTCAAGCGCGTGGCGGAAACCAATGCGCGCAAGAGCGCCGATTACATGGCGCGCAACCGCAGCAAGCCGGGCGTGATCCAGCTGCCGTCGGGCATCCAGTACGAAGTGGTGAAGCAGGGCACCGGCACCAGGCAGGTACCGGAAGGCTCGGTGGTCACCGTGAACTTCCGCGCCATGCTGATCGACGGCACCGAGTTCGACAGCTCATGGGCGCATGGTTCGCCGGTGAGTTTCGTGGTGAACAACAAGGTGATCCCGGGCTGGCAGGAAGTGATCCAGCGCATGCACGTCGGCGATCTGTGGAAAGTCACCGTGCCGCCTGCCATGGCCTATGGCATCAAGGGCGATCCGCCGCGCATCGGGCCGAACGAAGCGCTGGTGTTCGAAATCGAGCTGCTCGAGATCAAGTAATGGCATCCGCTTGAACGCTGCCGCCCTTGGCGGCGTTCGAATGACGGCCTGCGCCCCTTGCGATAGAATGGGGGCTTCGCTGGCACACTCCGTGCCGCGCTGATAGTTCCTCGCAGCATGACAGCGGCAGACGGCACCCCTGGTCCATCCGGCAATCCCCTCAGTCCTTGCATTGGCATCTGCCGGCTGGACGAACGCGGCTATTGCATCGGCTGCCTGCGCACAGGTGTTGAAATCGCCGGATGGCGGGCCATGGATGACCAGGAGCGACTTCGCTACATGCGCGACGTGCTGCCTCCCCGGAAACGACCGTGATGGGTGAGCTGCTGACCGACTTGAGTCACGCAGTATTGCCCTTGTCGTCACCGCCAACGGGCCGGGGTTGGAATCATTCGGACATGGTCCAGTTGATCGGCGACACGCCGCGTCGCCCGGCCGCCGTACTGGTTGGTGTACGCGACGGCGTGCAGCCGCGACTGGTGTTGACCGTGCGTACTGACCATCTGCAGGATCACGCGGGGCAGGTGGCGTTTCCCGGCGGTCGCACCGACCCCGGCGATGCCGACGCGATTGCCACCGCCTTGCGCGAAAGCGAAGAAGAAATTGGCCTCGAAAGCCGCCTGGTGACACCGCTGGGTTTTCTCGATCGCTTCGAAACCATCAGCGGTTACAGCGTCACGCCGGTGGTCGCGCGCATCGACGGCGACGCGCGCCTGTATCCCGCGCCGGCCGAAGTGGCCGAAGTATTCGAAGTGCCGCTGTCGTTCTTCCTTGAACCGCGCAATCTCAAGCGCTACACCATGGATTTCCGCGGTCACCGCCGCGACATGGTGGAATTCGTGCATGGCGGCCACCGCATCTGGGGTGCCACCGCCGCCATGGTGTTCAATCTCCTGCAGAGGATGGGACGCGCATGACACTCAAGACCACCTTGATCGACGTCAAGGAACTGGTGGCGCTTGCACCAGCCGATGTGTTGATCGTCGATTGTCGTTTCGACCTGATGGCGCCCGGCAGCGGCGAACGTGATGTCGGCAAGGGTGAGCGTGATTATCGCGAAGGGCATATCCCTGGCGCGGTTTACGCGAGTCTGGACAGCGATCTATCYGATCTCTCGCGCAAACCGCTGGGTTTGGGGAGACACCCCTTGCCGCTGGAAGCCGCGTTCTCCGAATCCCTGTCGCGCTGGGGTTGGCGCGAAGGCATGCAGATCGTGTGCTACGACGCCGCCAACGGTTCGCTCGCTGCCGCTCGCCTCTGGTGGCTGTTGCGCCTCTCTGGCATCCGCGACGTTGCCGTGCTCGATGGCGGTTTCCAGGCCTGGGTGGCTGCGGGCATGCCGGTCGAGTCGGGCGATGTGGTTCGCGAGCCGCAACCGGTCAGCCTCTATTTCGATGCCGAACAAGCCATCGTCGATCACGCCGCGCTGCGCGGCGATGCGCAGCGCGTGTTGCTCGATGCGCGTGCTGTTCCGCGTTATCGCGGCGAGGTCGAGCCCATCGATCCGGTAGGTGGCCATGTGCCCGGCGCGCTCAATCGGCCCTTCTCGGAAAATCTGCAAGAGGATGGCCACTTCAAGTCGGCCGATGTCCTGCGCCAGGAATTCCAGACACTGCTCGGCGCGCATGCGCCCAGCGACGTCGTGCATATGTGCGGCTCGGGCGTCACCGCCTGCCACAACCTGCTAGCGATGGAGCATGCAGGCCTCACCGGCTCGTGTCTTTACGCGCCGTCGTGGAGCGGCTGGGTGAGCGATGCGAGTCGGCCCGTAGCCAAGGGCGCTGAGCCCGGCTGAGCCTCGGTTTTTGTAGGAGCGCACCCTGTGCGCGACCCGGCGCCGCATGGCGCCGTTCGCGCACAG
>NZ_JBFTRY010000157.1:0-8162 GCF_056399745.1 Dyella sp. 01N36 | reverse complement strand
GCTTCTCGGCCAGGCCGAGCGGGTCGAGGTTCGAGGCCAGGTGGCCGCGCGAACGGTAGGCGGTGAGGATGCGCAGGACGCCGGCCTGCTTGCGGGCGTGGGCGTCGTCGACCGGAGCGCCGGCGACGGCAACCCCGTTTCGGCGCTGCTTTTGTGCGGCCTCTATACGCGCAATGGCCGCAGAGTGGGGAACGTCCCCTGACTCGCGGCCTTTGAAAGTCTCGAAGTATTTGCTCCAGGTAGCTTCGACCGACGAAGGGTCTGCCAACCACGATTCATAGAGCTGTTCAACGTAATCGGCGTTACCGCCGGCGAGTTGGGAGGATTCGAAAAACTCGCGGATCAGATTAGTGCTCACGTCACCACCGGTGAGGAAGGGAAGCAGCAGCCGTTCCGACCGGGGTTGGCCGGATGGCTGGGAAAAATCCCGTTAATTATAGCCTTGGGGTGCTGCGACGCGGCAACCCAGGTTGCACCTCTAAGTGGGGTCGATGATCGATATTTCGAGTTATCGGGTACCGACGATCGTCGTAGAGCGCGGATTTGCATCGTTGAAAGCGCGTTTGGCGCCGATGTCATCGCCCGGCGCGACGGGAGGCTTCCGTTCAGTTACAGATCGAGCGGCAGCCAGGCGGTGGCGCGTGCCGAGCGCTCCCACACTTCGTTGAAGTGCTGCAGCAGCGGCGCTTGCGCGGCGCGATCGGCAAGCGCGGCGCGGCCGTCGGCGCGGCGGGCATCGGGAAGGAACAGATAGCCGCCCTGATCCGTGAGCAGGTAAGACGAGGCGTAGGCCAAGTCGACTTCTTCCAGCGGCGTGCGCACCAGCACGATGCTGGACAGGCGCTGGGCCAGGGCCACCAGCCGATGGTTGTCGCGCAGTGCGTCCTCCGGCGCATGCAGGATCAGCCGGATTTCGGCGCCGCGGCCGGAGGTGGCGAGGCGCCGAAGCTCGGCCAGCTCGGCGACGCCGCCATAGACATCGTCGCTCAGGACCGGCTGGTAGATGGCGATCCGTCGCCGGGCTGCAGTCAGCAGACGAAGGCGGGCATCGGCCAGTTCGGTGCGATCGCGCACGGGCAGGGGCGGCGAGGCCGGCCCTTCGCCCGCGTTCGGTGCATCGTCGTGGGCGTCCCGCTCGCTCATCGGCGGCGCGGCTTGTGGGCGACCAAGTGGCCGTCGTTGACCAGGGTGAGCAGCAAGGCGAGCTCGGCTTCCGGCACCTTGGTGCCCGGGGTGAGTTCGCGCTCGGCACACAGGCGTTCGGCCACATCCACCGACGTCGGGTAGGCATGCCCGTTGACGAACAGCATGGCGCCTCGCTTGGCGCGCGCCCAGGCCATGCGTGCCCAGGGGTGGCGCAGCAGGGCGGCGCCTGCGTCCAGTTGCTTGCGCAGGGCGGCTTCGGTCAGTTCCTTTTCCGGCGGCACCGGCTGCTGGGCGCTGCGGTAGCGGGTGATGAAGCGGCCGAACCAGTCGGTGAGCGTGGCGTCGTCCAGCGCTGCGGCAAACGGCAGGGCCTGCTTGAGGCGTGCGAGCGCGGCGCGGTCGATTTCGCCGACGGCCTTGGCCGGGGTCAGGTCGGGATCGGTGTAGCGCAGCTCATCCGGCAGGCGTTCGGCCAGATAGTCGGCGAGGTCGCCGGTCAGCTCGGCCTGCGACGGCGCACGCATGCCGACCGAGATGGTCAGGCACGGTCCCCCGAACGCGATGCCGTCGTGCGGCACGCCCGGCGGCAGATACAACATGTCGCCCGGTTCGAGCAGCCACTCGTGGTCTGGCTCGAAGACCTGGAGCTGCTTCAGTTCCACGTCCGGGCGGAAATCCTTGGGAGCTTCGGGGTTGGTGTCGATCGCCCAATGGCGCTGGCCCAGGCCCTGCAGCAGGAACACGTCGTACTGGTCCACGTGGGGGCCGACGCCGCCGCCGGGCTCGGCGTAGGAAATCATGATGTCGTCCAGGCGCCAGCTGGGCAGGAAGTTGAAGTCTTCCAGCAGCGCGGCGACGTCAGCGTCCCATTTGTCCACGTCCTGCACCAGCAGGGTCCAGTTCTTGTCGGGCGTGCTGGCGAAGTCCTTCTCGGTCAGGGGACCGGTCTTGACCTTCCAGCGATCACGGCCTTCGTCGTGGATGATCAGGCGCGACAGCGCCGTCTCTTCCATCGCCAGGCCGGCGAGGTCGTTCGGCTCGATCGGCGAGACGAAACCGGGGAAGGCCTGGCGGATCAGCAACGGGCGCTTCTGCCAGTAATCGCGCAGGAACTGGGCGGGACTCATGCCCAGCGGCTGCTTGGCGCTGCCGCGGACTTCGATGGGGAGGGCGGGGGACTTGGTCATCTGCCCATTCTAAGCGAAGGCGATGACGGTCCCGTTGATCGTCGTCAGGGGAAAAGCCACGGCGGGTCGGTCAGGGCGGCCTGCCTGCCGGAAATGAGCCGACGGACATATGGTTATGCCAACACGTCCTTTCACATGACAAGAGGTGATGACTAGTTTGAGTGTCCAGGTGTCTGGACGTCCAAAGGTGGACAGTGAACGCGGTCGTCGCAACGCAAGCCGGTATGGGCTCCATCGATGGCGACAAGTTGTCGGCACTGGAGCGCCTGGCCGAGGGGCTGAGTCCCGCCGAGCTCTACTGGGTCGCGGCCTGGAGCGCGGCTCGCGCCGACCAGCTGCAGCGAGGCATCGTGCCGTTGCAGGCGGCCAAAGCCGTTGGCGAGCGGCTGACCATTCTGTACGGCAGCCAGACCGGACAGGCCAAGCGCATCGCCACCCAACTCAGCGCCCGTGCGGAAGCTGCCGGGCTGGCGGTGCGCCTGGTGCGGGCCGACGGCTACGCCCAGCGCGATCTGGCCAGGGAAACGCATCTGGTCGTGGTGATCAGCACCCAGGGCGACGCCGAGCCGCCGGACGATGCCCGCGGCCTGGTGGAATTCATCCTGGGCAAGCGCGCGCCCAAGTTGCCCGGCCTGCGTTACGCGGTGCTGGGGCTGGGCGATTCGAGCTATCCGCAATTCTGCGCCATCGGTCAGCAGCTCGATCAGCGTTTTGCCGAACTCGGTGCCTCGCGTCTGGCGCCGCTGGGCGAAGCGGACGTGGACGTCGACGCGGTCGCGGTGCCATGGACGGAGCGCACGCTCGAACAGGCCAGGCAGGCGCTTGGTACAACCCAGCCGGCGGCACGGCTAGCGACGCTGCAACCGGTGCCTTCGCGCGCCAGTCATCATCGGGATCGTCCGTTTGCCGCGCCGGTCCTCGACAACCAGCCGATCGTGGCGCGCGACGCCGGCCGGGACGTACGTCATGTGGAGTTGTCGCTCGAAGGATCGGGCCTGCGTTACGAGCCCGGCGACGCCGTGGGCGTGTGGCCGCAGAACCCACCTGCGCTGGTCGATCGATGGCTGAACCTGCTCAAGCTCGACGGCGAGCGAGCGGTGTTCCACGACGGTCGGGAGTTGCCATTACGTCAGTGGCTGACGCACGAGCGCGAGCTCACGCGCCTGAGTCGGCCGGTGATCGCCGCGGTGGCCGATGTGAGTGGCGATCAGGAACTGGCGGGGCTGCTGCGCCCCGATCAATCCTCACGCCTGGCCGCGCTGCTGGCGGAGGAACAACCGATCGACCTCTGGCGTCGCCATCCCGAGGGTTGGTCAGCGGACGAACTGGTGGCCGCACTGCGTCCGCAGACGCCGCGCCTGTATTCGATTGCTTCCAGCCAGAAAGCGGTCGGCGACGAAGTGCATCTGACCGTGGCCGTGATCGATTACCAGGCACATGGCGAACAACGCTGGGGCGCGGCGTCTTCCTTCCTTGCCGCTTCGACCGACGAACGCCGCGTGCCGATCTTCATCGAAGAGAACGAGCGCTTCCGCCTGCCCAAGGACGATAGCCGCGACGTGATCATGATCGGCCCGGGCACGGGCGTGGCGCCGTTTCGCGCCTTCGTGCAGGAGCGCCGCGAAACGGCTGCGCGTGGACGCCACTGGCTGTTCTTCGGCAACCGTCACTTCACCAGCGAATTCCTCTATCAGACCGAATGGCAGGCAGCGCTGCGCGATGGCTCACTGGATCGGCTCGACCTGGCGTTCTCGCGCGACAGTGACGCCAAGGTCTACGTGCAGCAGCGCGTCCGTGAACAGGGCCGTGATCTCTATGCGTGGCTGCAGGAGGGCGCCCACATCTACGTGTGTGGCGACGCCAACCATATGGCCAAGGACGTTCATGCCGCCTTGATCGACGTGGCGGTGACGCACGGCGGCCAATCGCACGAACAGGCGAAGGAATGGCTGTCCGGTTTACTCCAGCAGGGCCGCTACGCCCGCGACGTGTACTGATATGACGACACCGCTCTCCGATTTCGAACGCATCAAGGCTGCCAGCCGCCAATTGCGCGGCGGCATCGTCGAAGGCCTGCGCGATCCGGTCACCAACGCGATCAGCGACGATGACAACAAGTTGCTGAAGTTTCATGGCAGCTATCAGCAGGACGATCGCGACCTGCGCGAGGAACGCCGCAAGCAGAAGCTCGAGCCAGCGTTCTCTTTCATGCTGCGCGCACGGCTGCCGTCCGGCGTGGTCACGCCCACGCAATGGCTGGTGTTCGATCGTCTTGCGCGCGACTACGCCAACGGCACGTTACGCATCACCACGCGCCAGACGTTTCAATGGCACGGCATCATCAAGCACAAGCTCAAGCCCACCATTGCCGCCATCCACGACGCCTTGGCGACCACGATCGCCGCTTGCGGTGATGTCGTGCGCAATGTGGTGAGCACCGCCAATCCGGTGGAATCGAGCGCCCACGCGCTCGCCTATGCGTGGGCGACGCGACTCTCCGAAGAACTGTCGCCGCGTACACGCGCCTATCACGAGATCTGGCTCGACGGTGAACCGCTGGTCGATGAGCCGGAAAACGAAGAGCCGCTGTACGGCCGCACTTATCTGCCACGCAAATTCAAGATCGGCCTGGCTGTCCCGCCGCTCAACGATGTCGATGTCTTCGCGCAGGATCTGGGTCTGATCGCGATCATCGAGCAGGGCGAACTGAAGGGCTTCAATGTCGCCATCGGCGGCGGCATGGGCGCGACCCATGGTGATCCGAGCACGTATCCGAGGTTGGGAAGCATCATCGGCTTCGTGCCGCCGGAACGCCTGCTCGCCGTGTCCGAAGCCATCGTGACGGTGCAGCGCGACTGGGGCAACCGCAGCGAGCGCAAGCATGCACGCCTGAAATACACGCTCGATCATCGCGGGGTAGATGTTTTCAAAGCGGAACTGGAACGTCGCGTTGGCTTTGCGCTGGAAGCCGAACGCGAATATCGCTTCGACCACAACGGCGATCGCTACGGCTGGATCGAAGGCGAGGACGGGCGCTGGCATCTGACCCTGCAGATCGAATCGGGTCGGCTTGCGGATGTGGGCGAGCGTCGCTGGCTCAGCGGATTGCGCGAGCTGGCGAAGATCCACGAGGGCGATTTTCGCCTCACCTGCAACCAGAACGTGATTGTCGCCAACGTGAGTACGGATCAGCGTGCGCGCATCGACGCGATCGTCGCGGCGCATGGGCTGGATGGTTATCGCACCGACAGCGGTGTCCGCCGTCATGCCGTGGCCTGCGTGGCGCTGCCCACCTGCGGCCTGGCGATGGCGGAAAGCGAACGGTATCTGCCCGATATCCTGCCCAGGCTGGAAGCACTGCTGGAGTCCTTCGGTCTGCGCGACGCGCCCATCCTGCTGCGACTCTCCGGTTGCCCCAACGGCTGCTCTCGCCCGTATCTGGGCGAGATTGCCTTGGTCGGGCGCGGACCGGGCCGCTACGACCTGCGACTGGGCGCGGATTTTCGTGGCCAGCGACTCAACCAGGTCTATCGGGAGAACGTCGACGAGCCGGCGATCCTCGATGCACTGTCGCCGCTGTTCGCACGTTACGCGGATGAGCGGGTGGTCGATGAGGGCTTCGGTGATTTCCTGCTGCGCAGCGGCGTGATCGCCGCATCGACACGGCAGATCCCTCTCGAGGTGGTGGCATGAAGCAGGCCCTGCTCGAGGATGCGCAGCACGATGAGCGCGCTCTCGATGAATTGAATGTGTGGCTGGGCGGTCTGCAGGCGGAGCAGCGCGTGATCTGGGCACTGGCCCATGCACCGGGTACGCATGTGCTGTCGTCGAGCTTCGGCGCGCAGGCGGCGGTGTCGCTGCACCTGTTGACGCGGCAGCGGCCGGATCTTCCGATCGTGCTGATCGACACCGGTTATCTGTTTCCCGAGACGTATCGCTTTATCGACGAGCTGCGCGAGCGACTCGGGCTTAACGTCAAGGTGTACAGCGCGGCGGAAAGTGCTGCCTGGCTCGAAGCGCGGGAAGGGCGCTTGTGGGAGCAGGGCGTGGCGGGCATCGATCGCTATAACCAGCTGCGCAAGGTGAGACCGATGCAGCGAGCGCTGAGCGAACTCCAAGCGGGTTCGTGGTTCGCGGGATTGCGTCGCAGCCAGGCACGCACGCGCGCTGCCATTCCCTATGCCGAGCGTCGCGACAACCGCTGGAAATTCCATCCCATCGCGGACTGGACCGATCGCGACGTGGGCCTGTACTTGCGCAAGCACGGCCTGCCGTACCACCCATTGTGGGAGCAGGGCTACATCTCCATTGGCGACGTACATACCACGCACCGCTGGGAGCCTGGCTCCGAGCTGGATGCCACCCGTTTCTTTGGCCTGAAGCGCGAATGCGGGCTTCACGGCCTGGCCTGACCGAACACCCTAAGAACCGCCCCGGCGCACGCCGCCGGTTTTCGCCCCGACCGAAGAAGAACGACACCATGAGCCAGAGTGCCCTTGCGCAGCCCCAAGCTGCGCTGCTCGACGACGCCCCCGTTTCGCTGATCGCGCCTCACGGCGGCGTGCTGAAGGAGTTGTATCTGCAGGCGGAAGAGGCCGCCGTGCTCAAGCAGCGCAGCGCGGGCCTGCCGGCGATCGATCTCAATACGCGCCAGTTGTGCGATTTGGAGCTGCTGCTCAATGGCGCGTTCTCCCCCCTGGAAGGTTTCMTCTCGCAGCGCGACTACGATCGGGTGGTTGCCGAATACCGCCTGGCCGACGGCACATTGTGGCCGATACCCATCACGCTGGATGTGAGCGAGGCGTTCGCCGAACGCCTGAACGTAGGCAGCGAGGTCGCCCTGCGCGACGTGGAAGGCGTCCCCATCGCGGTGCTCGAGGTGGAAGACATCTATCGCCCGGATCGCGAGCACGAAGCACAACACGTGTTCGGCACGCTGGATCGCGGGCATCCCGGTGTGGCTGACCTGCTGGATCGGTATCGCCCGGTGAATCTGGGTGGACGCGTGCGCGGCATCCAGTCACCGTCGCACTACGACTTCGCTGCGCTGCGCGATACACCGCGCAGTCTGCGAGCATGGTTCACTTCGCAGGGCTGGCATCGCATCGTGGCGTTCCAGACGCGCAACCCCATGCATCGCGCGCATCGTGAACTGACCCTGCGCGCTGCCCAGCAAGTGGGTGCGAAACTCCTGCTGCAGCCATCGGTGGGGCGCACCAAGCCCGGCGACGTCGATCACTACACTCGCGTGCGCTGCTACCAGGCTTTGCTGCCGCAGTACCCGGTGAACAGCGCGCGGCTTTCGCTGCTGCCACTGGCGATGCGCATGGGCGGTCCCCGCGAGGCGCTGTGGCACGCGATCATCCGCAAGAACTATGGGGCGAGCCATTTCATCGTGGGGCGCGATCATGCGGGGCCTGGCAACGACTCCGCTGGCAAACCGTTCTACGGTCCCTTCGACGCACAACATCTGCTGGAGCGTCACCAGGACGAACTCGGCATCCGCATCGTGCCGTTCCCCGCGATGGTGTATGTGGCCAACCGCGACGCCTATATGCCCTCCAATGAGGTCCAGCCCGGCGACGAAGTCCGTGATATCTCGGGCACGCAGCTGCGTCGCCACCTGCAGGATGGCAGCGATATTCCCGCATGGTTCTCCTTCCCCGACGTGGTGAAGATCCTGCGCGAGCGCCATCCCGTGCAGGCGTCTCGGGGCTTCGCCTTGTTCTTCACCGGCCTATCCGGTGCCGGCAAGTCGACCATTGCGCAGGCGGTAGTCGCGCAGTTGCTGGAACGCACGGCTCGCGCGGTCACCGTGCTGGATGGCGA
>NZ_JBFTRY010000156.1:0-8163 GCF_056399745.1 Dyella sp. 01N36 | reverse complement strand
CCACAAGGGCGGTCAGGTAGWCGCAGGCGGCCCCTTCAACTCCACCATATTCCCCTGCGGGTCGTACAGGTAAATCGACGGACCCTCGCCCTTCGCCCCGTAGCGCGAACCGATATCCCCCACGCGCACGCCATGCGCCTTGAGATGGGCCACGATCGCCGCCTCGTCGTAGTTCTCCACCTGCAGGCATAGGTGATCCATGTTGTGACCCTCGCCGCCCGGACCCGCGCCACCCAGACGGCCGAGCTTGCTGTCCAGCGCCACCAGGTCGATCAGCGAGTCGCCAGCGCGCAGTTGGACCAGGCCGATCTCGTCCTGGCGGCGCTCTTCGTGGCAACCCAGCACGTCGATATAGAAGCGCTCCATGGCCTCGGCATCGCGTACGCGCAGCACCACGTGGTCGATCCGGGCCAGCTGAAACGGGGGCTTGGGCATGGGGCGGCTCCTGAGGCGGGCCTTTCATCTTATGCCGTTTGAGACAAGGGCCGCACGGTGGGCGACGCCCCGGACCGCCAGGGAGGAAATCCCGGCCGAGGCAGCTTATAATCGTCGTTTAGCGTGTGGTGGGAGAAGCGGTGAGAACCGCTGCCGAAGGCGCAACGCCCGTAATCGCTCAGGCCCCAGACCATCACACGCACAGAAACTCTGGAGAGACCGGTTAAATCCGGCGCCGAAGGGGCACGAAGCGTGGGCTCGTTGAGCCTGCTCTTCCAAACTCTCAGGCAAAAGGACAGAGGGGCGCTTCGCGTGCGGCATGCACGTTCGGCCTTTATTGGCCATTTTCGGAAGCCCCTGCCATGAGTCAGAACGCCCATCCTTCCCTGCGTGATCTCGAGCACCACGACGCCTTCATCGAGCGTCATATCGGCCCCAACGACGCTGAAATCGCCAAGATGCTGGCGCTGCTGGGCTTCGACTCGCTGGAAGCGATGACCGACGCCATCGTGCCGGGCAAGATCAAGTCGCCGGCGCCGCTGGCCCTGCCCTCGCCGATCACCGAAGTGGAAGCGCTGGCCAAGATCCGCGCCATCGCCGACAAGAACCAGGTGTTCCGCAGCTTCATCGGCCAGGGCTACTACGGCACGCTGACCCCGAACGTCATCCTGCGCAACATCCTGGAAAACCCGGCGTGGTACACGGCCTATACGCCGTACCAGGCCGAGATCTCGCAGGGCCGCATGGAAGCGCTGATCAACTTCCAGACCATGTGCGCCGACCTCACCGGCATGGAGATTGCCAACGCGTCCCTGCTCGATGAAGGCACCGCCGCCGCCGAAGCGATGACGCTGGCCAAGCGTTCGACCAAGTCCAAGTCCAATCTGTTCTTCGTCTCCAACGCCGTGCATCCGCAGACGCTGGAAGTGATCAAGACCCGCGCCGAAGCGATGGGCATCGACCTGCACATCGGCGACGACAGCGAAGCCGCCAGCGTCGACAGCTACGGCGTGCTGCTGCAGTACCCCAACACCTTCGGCCAGATCAACGACTACAAGGCGCTGGCCGACGCAGTGCACGCGCGCCACGGCGTGGTCTGCGTGGCCACCGACCTGCTCGCCCTTACCGTGATCGCCTCGCCGGGCGAATGGGGCGCCGACATCGTGGTCGGCAACACCCAGCGTTTTGGCGTGCCGTTCGGTTTCGGTGGCCCGCATGCCGCCTTCATGGCTTGCCGCGACAGCTACAAGCGTTCGATGCCGGGCCGCCTGATCGGCGTCTCCATCGATGCCGAAGGCAAGCCGGCTTATCGCCTTACGCTGCAGACGCGCGAGCAGCACATCCGCCGCGAGAAGGCGACCTCCAACATCTGTACCGCGCAGGTGCTGCTCGCCGTGATGGCCAGCATGTACGCCGTGTACCACGGTCCGGAAGGCCTGGTGCGCATTGCGCGTCGCACGCATCGCCTTGCCGCGATCCTTGCCGGCGCGCTGCGTGATGCCGGCGTCACCGTTGGCCCGGACTTCTTCGACACGCTGCACGTGGTCAACGTCGATGCCGCCGCCATCCATGCGAAGGCCAAGGCCGCCGGCATCAACCTGCGCCAGATCGACGGCAAGAGCCTGGGCATCAGCCTCGATGAAACCACCACGCGCGCGGACGTCATCGCCGTCGCTGCGCTGTTTGGCGCCACCATCGCCGATATCGACGCGCTCGACGCCAAGACCAACGACGCCCTGCCCGCCGGCCTCGCCCGTACGTCGAAGTTCATGACGCACCCGGCGTTCAACACGCACCACAGCGAGCACGAGCTGCTGCGCTACATGCGTTCGCTGGCCGACAAGGATCTGGCGATGGATCGCACCATGATCCCGCTGGGCAGCTGCACCATGAAGCTCAACGCCACGGCCGAAATGATCCCGGTGACGTGGCCCGAGTTCGCCAACATCCATCCGCTGGCCCCGGCTGATCAGGCCACCGGCTACAAGCAGCTGATCGACGAGCTGGAAGCGATGCTGGTGGAATGCACCGGCTACGACGCCGTGAGCCTGCAGCCGAACTCCGGCGCGCAAGGCGAATACGCCGGCCTGCTCGCCATCCGCGCCTATCACCGCTCGCGCGGCGAAGGCCATCGCGATATCTGCCTGATCCCCGAATCCGCGCACGGCACCAACCCGGCCTCCGCGCAGATGTGCGGCATGCAGGTGGTGGTGACCAAGTGCGACGCCAACGGCAACGTCGATGTGGAAGACATCAAGCGCGCCGCCGAGAAGTTCAGCGATCGCCTCGCCGCCCTGATGATCACCTACCCGTCCACGCACGGCGTGTTCGAGGAAGACATCGTCAAGATCTGCGAGATCGTGCACGAGCACGGCGGCCAGGTGTACACCGACGGCGCCAACATGAATGCGCTGGTCGGCGTGGCCAAGCCGGGCAAGTGGGGTTCGGACGTCTCGCACCTCAACCTGCACAAGACCTTCTGCATCCCGCACGGCGGTGGCGGCCCGGGCGTGGGCCCGTGCGCGGTGAAGTCGCATCTCGCCCCGTTCCTTCCTCGTACTTATGCCGACATCCCTGTCGGCGAAGATCAAGAAGCTGCCATCCATGGCAGCACTCCTCACAAGAGCGCTGGCTCCGTAGGCATGGTCTCCGCGGCGAGCTACGGCTCCGCCTCGATCCTGCCGATCAGCTGGATGTACATCACCATGATGGGCGCCAGCGGCCTGCGCCGCGCCACCCAGGTCGCGCTGCTCAACGCCAACTACATCGCCAAGCGCCTGGCACCGCACTACGAGACGCTCTACACCGGCCGCAACGGCCTGGTGGCACACGAGTGCATCCTCGACCTGCGCCCGCTCAAGGACGCCACCGGCATCGGCGCAGAAGACGTCGCCAAGCGCCTCATCGACTTCGGCTTCCACGCACCGACGCTGAGCTTCCCGGTTGCCGGTACGCTGATGGTCGAACCGACCGAAAGCGAATCGCAGTCCGAGCTCGATCGCTTCATCGACGCCATGATCCAGATCCGCGACGAAATCCGCGCCGTGGACGAAGGCAAGCTCGACCGCGAAGACAACCCGCTCAAGCACGCCCCGCACACCGCCGTGATGGTGTCCGCCTCCGAGTGGACCCACGCCTACACCCGCGAACTGGCCGCCTTCCCGCTACCCAGCCTGAAGTTCCAGAAGTACTGGTCGCCGGTCGCCCGCGTGGACAACGTCTACGGCGACAAGAACGTCTTCTGCAGCTGCGTACCGGTGGAAGCGTTCAAGGGCGAGATCGAGGCTTTCAGCGAACCGAACGTCGCCTGAGCTTGCCCTCAGCGTGAATAGAAAAAGGGCTCCGCATGCGGAGCCCTTTTTTTTGTTGAAAGCCATGCAGCACGTCAGACGCTTGCGACTGCTGGCTCCTGCGGTTTGGCCGCGATCATGCGATGGTAGGCGAAGGTGCCGCGCACGCCATTGATAAAGCAAAACAACAGCACCACGGCCATGAAGATGCCAAAGTAAGCCTGCGGCTGCGTGGCAAACTGGAAAATCTTTTCCAGCACAAACAACACCAGGCCAATCACCGCGAACACCCGCGAGCGACGCCGGATGCGCCAGGCAATGATGGCCAGGAACAGCGCGTCGGCGTAAGCGAACGCATTGATGCCCATGACGCTGTGGTTGGACAGCAGGCTGATGGTGGCGACAACTGCCGTCACGACCGCACAAAACACTGCGGCCCAGAATCCCTGATTGGATGCCTGCTCGGCATCGGCGATGTTTCCGAACGTCGGCCAGTACCAGCGTTCCTGCTTGTAACGCGATCCCATAACTCCCCCTGTGATTTCTTGCGCCGGCACCCCCGTGCCGGCTCAGCGATGGTAAGGGCTATCTGCTGTTTCGGCACCTGGTCAGATCGCCATGCCGACCTTAGACAACGTTGTCAGAAAAGTCTCAACGGAAACGGCTAGCCATCCAAACGTCTGAATCGTTCTAGTCGCAACGCACCATCCCGCATCGCCATAGACCTCAAGCAATCCGCCGTCGAACGCGCTGCAACGCACGAAAAACACGGCACGTCGCGCCATATAACCATCCATCCATAACGATCGATTTGGCGTCCCAAATTCACAACCCCCATCACAGTTCCCATCGTCTTTTAAGGACAACGTTGTCAAGAGTGGACACAAAGACGACATCGTCATGACCACGGCAAGTCATGACCCACAGGGAAAGCACGGGGACGCCCACCGCCGATCGGACTCGGCTCGTCGCCAGGGAAACCTTCCGCCTTAGTGATGCAACACAACCAGGAGACGCTTCCATGCACTTGAAGAAGTCGGTTGTTTGGCTACGCACGGCACTCAACGCCATCGGCACCACCGCAGGTGGTGCGATGGCCATGAGCTTGATGACGCTCGCTCCCGTTCAAGCCGTACACGCGCAGGCCACCTGCGCCGCGGCGTGGAGCGCAAGCACGGTTTACACCGGCGGCCAGACCGCGAGCGAGAACGGCACCAACTACCTCGCCAACTGGTGGACGCAGGGCAATGACCCCGCCACCAACAGCGGCGGTGCAGGCTCCGGCCAGCCGTGGACCTYGCAAGGCGCGTGTACGGGCGGATCCGGTGGTGGCGGCACAGGCGGCGGTGGTACTGGCGGTGGCGGCACGGGTGGCGGTGGCACAGGTCCCACCAATCCGCCCGGCACCGGCGCGAACCTGGTGTTCAGTCCCTACAAGGACGTGACCATCAACCTCAACTGGAACACCAATGTCATGCAGACCGCGGCGGCCACGGGCTCGTCGATACCGGTGGTCGGCAGTGGCAGCCTCAAGTCCAACTACGTGACCAACCTTGGCGCCATCACCCTCGCCTTCGCCACCGGCGAATGCGGCAGCGAAAACTGGGGCGGCGTCCCGGGCGCCAGCTTCGCCAGCGCGAATATCTCCGCGCTTTCCAATGCCGGCGTGTCCTACATCGTCTCTACCGGCGGCCAGGCAGGCACCTTCACCTGCGGCAGCACCGCCAACTTCGCTACGTTCCTGTCGCGCTACATGTCGCCGAAGATGGTGGGCGTGGACTTCGACATCGAAGGCGGCCAATCGCAGGCGACCATCAACAACCTCGTCGCTGCCGCCGTGTACGGCCAGTCGCTATATCCGAACCTGCGCTTCTCCTTCACCCTCGCCACGCTCGGCGCATCCGACGGCAGCTACGGTGGCGTCAACAGCCTCGGCGATATGGTGGTGAAGGCGATCAAGGCCTCCTCACTGACCAACTACACCATCAACCTGATGGCGATGGACTACGGCTCATCCGCCGCCTCGTACTTGTGCGTGGTAGCAAACGGCAGCTGCGACATGGGCCAATCCGCAATCCAGGCGGTGAAGAATCTCGAACACACCTACGGCATCTCGCCGAACAAAATCGAGATCACCCCGATGATCGGCATCAACGACGCCGCGAGTGAAAACTTCACCATCGCCAACGCCGACGCCATCACCACCTACGCCGTCGCCAACGGCCTCGCCGGCATCCACTTCTGGTCGCTCGACCGCGATACGCCGTGTAATCAGAACTACGCATCGCCGACGTGCAACTCGGTGCCGTCGACGACGCCGTTGCAGTATACGAAGCGGTTCTTGAGCGATTTGGGGCGGTAAGCCATCGGATCACGGGTCGGCGCAGACGCCGACCCGTGATCACTGCCCGAAGCTCAGTCCCACCAGAGAAAGACCGTGTGCGTGCGCTCTATCTCTTTCTGCAACGCATCCACCGTCAAAGTGCCTTGATCCACGATGTCCGGGCAGAATGCATACAGGTCCTTTGCGAACGCGCGCATATCACGCGGCGGCTTCTTTAGGCGAAACTGGATGGTGTCCGTTTCCGCCTGAAAAATATCGATGCCATACGCGGCATCCCATGTCCGGAGTTTCTTGATCAGATCTTCCGTACCCATGCCGTGATTGACCGCATCGGATGCAGCAATCCGCAGTACGTCGAATTGCGACGTTCCCTTTCCGATCACAATCTCGGCCCCGACCGAAGGCGGGGCGGCAAGGCTGTTGGTTGTTCCGATGAACGCCACAAGGCCCGGCCCAAGCCTGCCACGAAGATCGCGCAAGAGTGTTTCCGCAAGCTCCGGCTTTACCACCACGGAACGCGCGCCCGAATACTGATCCCGGCCGAAGTCCCTGGTCGAATAGTGGCGAACCTCACCGAGGTTCTGCTGTTCAAGGTAAGCCGAAGCTTCATCAAGAGTACGCAAGCTTTGTACGCCGGACGCGGATGCGCCCGAGGCAAATACCAACCCTGCAATCCATGTCCAAATACGCTTGCTCATGTTCACCTCCCCTGAGATGCGAGTCGTCATCGATGACCACGCGCATGATGCCGCATTCAGCGCTCGCCAAAAACAAGGCCCCGCATGAAGCAGGGCCTTGGTGTTCGGCACACTAATCGTGATCAGGCAAACGGATCATCCAGCACAATCGAGCAAACGGGACAGAGGTAGTTAGTTCGAACAATGACGGTGGGACTTAGCTGCCTCTGTCCCTTTCATCGGTCCCGCTTGTCGTGCGTTTGCCCTTAATCAACAAGAGGCCGATAAGCGCGCACCACAGGCTTTGCCCTTTCCAGGTCGTATCGCGCCTGAAGTGCCAGCCAGTAGAAGGCGGTGGTGTCGAAAGCGAGGGAGAGGCGGATGGCGATCTTGGCGGTGATGGGGTGGGTGTCGGCGATGAAGGCTTTGATCTGATTGGACGGTATGCCGGTGCGGCGGGCGAGTTGGGCGGGATTGAGGGCGTTCGGAATCAGGTAGGCGTGCAGCAGGATGTCGCCGGGGGCTCGCAGCGGTTGCGAGGGGTCGATTTCCGAATGCGGGGTGAGCTGGATCAGTTCCATGGTGGTTCCTCCCTGTCGGACACGGCCGCACAGCGGATAGGCGCTTACAGCGCTCCGTGTCAGTGAATGCTTGGCAGCTTCGTCGGTGATTGCCCGAACGCGGCGCATCGCCATGCCGGCCGATGCGCTGCAACGGCGATCATCGGAGGCGTGTGGTGTTCGCTCGAGGCTCGTCACCGAGCAGGCGGCTGTACTGCTGCAAGCAGTGAATGGCCGTGCCCAAGCTGGCCGTGACGGCCGCGGGAAGCGGCCATGGCAGCGCTCTGCCGGGGAATCCTCGCGCCTGCGCCTGGCGGCACTGCTCGCTGTCGACACGCAGGCGCATGAGGGCGAGCACCGCCAGGGCGATGTCGCCGCGAGTGCTATGACGCAGGGTTTCGGGCCATGCCACCGCCTCGGATAACGAGTCGTCAGGCGGAGGAGCGAGGGTGTCGTCAGGGGGAACGGACGAGCGAATGCGTACCGTATGATCGCGGGTAGCCATGATTAACTCTCTTGAAGTTGGTGATGGTTAGCGGGCTGTGGGTGTTAGTCGCACTCACGGCCCGCGCCTCATGACTTGGTAGTCATGGTCATTCGCGAGACGTGCAACACGACAACGCGAGTGACTGGCTGACCCTAACAATCAGGCTTGCCATCGTCTGTCAGGGATGGGCGAGATGGATGTCCGCGTGGCCACAGGTAAGCGTGAGGGCCAAGGGCTATCTCGGAGTCAACCTTTCCGGCTAGAAATCGAGGTCCAGAAGAGGTGAAAGTGCACTCTGCCCCTGTTTTGGCGAAAGATTTCCGGGTCAATGAGGTGATGTATGTTGGAATTTGAAAAGTTGCGCTTCGAC
>NZ_JBFTRY010000155.1:0-8184 GCF_056399745.1 Dyella sp. 01N36 | reverse complement strand
CCAAACACCACGCCATCGCAACCCAGCGAAAGACAGGTCTCGATGTCGTGCTGCATCACGTCCAGCTCGTCATCGTTGTAGAGAAAGTCGCCGGCACGTGGACGTATCAGCACGTACAGCGGGATGCTCAGGCGCTCGCGCACCTGGGCGATCTGCGCCATCGATGGAGTGAGCCCACCCAATTCCAGGCCGGTGCACAACTCCACCCGGTCCGCACCGCCCGCCTGCGCGGCCAGCGCGGACGCCAGCGAATTGGCAGCGACTTCGAGCAGGCGTCGTGCCATCAGTACACGCTCTTGGACGGCACCAACCCATCCTGTTTGGTCGCGTCGCATACGGCATACGAGAAGCCGGACTGGATCGCGAACGCGCCCACTTCGCCGTGCTTGTTCATGGCAAGAAAGCCGACCTGCAGGTCCTTCGACGCCGCGGGYCGGCGCTTGACGATGCGCATCACCGCCTCGCGGCAGGCGTCCTGCGGCGAGCGACCATGACGCATCAACTCCACCACCAGGAAGCTGCCCACGTTGCGGATCACTTCCTCGCCCACGCCGGTCGAGGTGGCCGCGCCGACATCGCCATCCACGTACAGGCCTGCCCCGATGATGGGACTGTCGCCCACGCGCCCGCGCATCTTCCACGCCATGCCGCTGGTGGTGCAGGCACCGGCCAGGCGGCCGTTGGCATCGATGGCCAGCATGCCGATGGTGTCGTGGTTGCCCTTGCCGCCCGGCATGCCGGTCTTGCCGTAGTCGCGCACTTCGCTGTTGGCCGAGGGTTGGTAGTGGGCCGTCTTCAGCCACTCCTTCCACGCCGCCTCGGACTCCGGGGTCAGCAGTTCTTCCTTCTTGAAGCCCTGCTCCAGCGCGAACTGCAGCGCGCCATCACCGGCCAGCAAGACATGCGGCGTGCGTTCCATGACACGACGCGCCACCTGGATCGGATGAGCGATGTGCTCCAGCGCCGCGACCGCACCGCAACTGCCGTCGGCGTCCATGATGCTGGCGTCCAGGGAGACGTGGCCGTCGCGATCCGGATAGCCGGCGCGGCCTACGCTGTGATTCTTCAGATCCGCTTCCGGGATCATCACGCCCGCCTCGACGGCGTCCAGCGACCCACCGCCCTTCGACAACACGCCCCACGCGGCCTGGTTGGCGGCCACGCCGAAGTCCCAGGTCGAGATCACGCGCGCACCCGTGCTGCCCTTGCTCGTCCCACTGGCGCCGGCCAGCGCATGCGCGCCACCCGCCAGTGCCACCGCGGAGGCCCCCAGCACGGAGGCCTTCAGAAACCCTCTACGATCCGTCATCACCCCTCCACTCCAACCACTCCACACAAAAAAAGAAAGCCCCGCGCCTTGCGACGCGGGGCTTCCTCACATCGATGACCGGCGCTGGCGCCGGTTCGCCGACATTAGCCGGCGATTTCGACGCCCGAAGCCTGGGCGCCCTTCGGGCCCGTGGTGACTTCGAACTTCACGCGCTGACCTTCCTGCAGGCTACGGAAGCCCTTGGAGTTGATTGCCGAAAAGTGGACGAACACGTCCTCCCCACCGTCCTCAGGCGCGATGAAGCCGAAACCCTTGGCGTCGTTGAACCACTTGACCGTACCGAAACGCATTGCGTGAACCTCTGAATCATGGACTGGATGCACCACGGTAAGCGCTGAACCACCTTGACCCCTTGGTCCGCCGCCCCTGGCACAACGGAAGTATCAACATGTTTTATGGCAAAGCGCAATATGGTGACCACTTTGACACGATCAAAACCGTACCGGTTGCTCAGCTTTTGAGCAGAACACCCAGGATGCGGGGTACCTCGGCGGTGGCTGCTGCCAGGTGGGCGAAGATTTCCTCGATGCTGATCTCCGCCTCGTCGCCACAACCGGCGGCGAAGTTCGCAACCAGCGCGAGACAGGCGTAAGGCAGCTCCAGTTCGCGGGCGAGCACGGCCTCGGGCATGCCGGTCATGCCGACCAGGTCGCAGCCGTCGCGCTTCATGCGGGCGATCTCCGCCCGGGTCTCCAGGCGCGGACCCTGGGTCGCGCCATAGCAACCACCATCAATGACAGCGATGTCAGCCTTGGCCGCCGCGTCGATCAGTTCGCGACGCAGCGACTCGGTGTACGGCTCGCTGAAATCGATATGACGCACCTCGGCGCCCTCGACATCGCAAAAACTCGTGTAGCGGCCATGGGTGTAGTCGATGATCTGGTCGGGCACCACGATGACGCGCGGACCCATATCGGCGCGGATGCCGCCCACGGCGTTCACCCCGACCACCCGGCGCGCGCCCAGCGAATGCAGTGCCCACAGGTTGGCGCGGTAGTTGACCCGATGCGGCGGCACCGTGTGGCTCTCGCCGTGGCGGGCGAGAAAGGCCAGCTTGCGGCCGGCGAAATCACCCGTCACCACATCGCCCGAGGCCGCGCCGAACGGCGTGTCGATGCGATGGCGCGAGGCGTTCTCCAGGCCCGGAAAGTTGTACAAACCGCTGCCGCCGATGACGGCCAGATCGATGCTCACGATGCGTTCCTATATGCGTTCAATTCGTTCGGTGTCGCCGCCAACCGCTCGGCAAAGCCTGCGAGATGGCGAGTCAGTGCCTCGCGCGTCCGCTCATCGCTCAACTGACCGTCGACGATCTTGGTATGCGCGTGGAACACCAGCACGTCGCCCTGCGGCTCGGTACGGGCGCCTGCGCGGCGCAGGATCAGGCGCAGTTGGTCCTGCGCTCGCACCGTCCCGGTGACGCCCGGGCTCGCGCCGATGATGCAGACGGTCTTGCCGGCGAGCGCAGCCACTTTGCGCGCCTTGCCGGCGCGCGAGGCCCAATCCACCGCATTCTTCAGCACGCCGGTGATGCCGCCGTTGTATTCCGGGCAGGCAATCAGCAGCCCGTCGGCCCGATCGATGGCGTTCTTGAACTCGACCACCGACTCGGGATCGCCCTGCTCTTCCACGTCCTGATTGAACATCGGCAGGTCGTGCAGGCGATGCATCACGATGTTCATGCCGGCCGGCGCAAGCTCCTGCGCCGCATGCAGCAGCGCGGTATTGAACGAAGCCTCGCGCAGGCTGCCGGAAATCCCCAAAACATTCATGCGTGACTCCGTGGTCGATCGTCGCCTTACTTGAGCGCGTAAATGCCCGGCAGATTGCGGCCCTGCTCGTGATAGTCCATGCCAAAGCCGAACACGTAGCGATCAGGCAACTGGACGCCGTTGAAGTCGGCCTGGATGCCGTCGACCAGGCGGTCGTGCTGCTTGGTGCACAGACTCACCACCAGCACGCGGCGTGCGCCGCGGCGCATGCAGTCGTCGCGCACGGCCTTCAAGGTATGACCTTCATCGAGGATGTCGTCCACCAGCAGCACGGTGCGGCCGGCGAGATCCACCGCCGGCTCGCGCAGCCAATGCAGCTCGCTGCCCGAGGTGGCGCCGCGATAACGCGTGGCATGCACATAGTCGAACTCAACATCGGTGCGGATGGCCAGTGCGAGATGACCGGCAAAAATCAGCGCGCCGTTCATCACGGTAAGAAAGACGGCGCGCTCGCCATCGAGCGCGACGTCGATGTCGCGCCCCATGTCGACAATGACCGACTCCAGCGCCGCGCGATCGAACAACAGCTCGGCACCGGCAAGTGCGGTAGCCAGTGAAGGGGTGGATGTACTCATGCCGAAGCTTGTCCTTCCACGGCGTGCAGCGCCGCGATGCGCGCGATGAATCGTTCGCGCTGGGGGTTGTCGTTGAGGCCGTCCCAGGTGGAGGCCACGTCGCCGCGCAGGGCGGCGATGCGTTCGGGCGAGGTGGCCGCGCGGTCTTGCACAGCGGCAATCGCCTCGTCCACCACGTCGGGGAAGCAGGCGAGCACCAGGTCGCAGCCTGCATCCAAATGGGAATGCACGCGACCGGTCACGCCGCCTGCCGCGCCAGCAGCGGCCATGCTGATGTCGTCGCTGATCACCGCGCCGCCAAAGCCCAGCTCGTTGCGCAAGATGTCCTTGATCCAGCGCGAGGAAAAACCTGCCGGCTGTGCGTCGACCTGGGGATAGACCACGTGCGCCACCATGACCGCCTCGGCGTGCGCCGCCATGCCTTCGACGAAGGGCAGCAGATCTTCGCGACGAATCACGTCCAAGGGACGCGTATCCACTGCCGTGGCCTTGTGCGTATCCGCCGCCACCGAACCGTGACCCGGAAAATGCTTGAGCACGGCAGCCATGCCGCCCAGGTGCATGCCGCGCACATAGGCCTGGCCAAGCTCAGCAGCCACCGCGGGATCGGCGTGAAACGCGCGCAGACCGATCGCAGCGTTGCCGCGCGCCAGATCCACGACGGGGGCAAAGCTGAAATCCACGCCGCTGGCGCGCAACTCGCTGGACATCACCCAGGCGTGTTCTTCGGCCAGGCGGATGGCGTCTTCCGGATCGCGGTCGTACACGGCGCCGATCGCCGACAACGGCGGCAGGCGCGTGAAGCCCTCACGGAAACGCTGGACCGGGCCGCCTTCCTGATCCACGGCGATGAGCATGTCGTCGCCGCCGACCTCGCGAATATCGTCGATCAGTTTCATCAACTGATCGCGCGTACTGAAATTGCGCGAGAACAGCACCACGCCGGAAACGCCGGGCGCCTTGAGCCATGCATGCTCCGACGCAGCGAGTGTGGCGCCTGCCAGGCCGATCATCAGCATGAGGTGGGTTCTCCGGCCGCCTGACGCTCGTCCGACGTCCAGCGCGCATACGGATGCGCGATCAGGTTGACGTTGTAGTAGCGCGGCAGGTGGCTCACTTCGCGCCCCAGCCACGAGGGGCGCGGAAACGAGGCGTCGGTGCTGGGCAATTCCACCTCGACCACGACCAGTCCCGCATTGTCGCCAAAGAATTCGTCGACCTCGAACAGCACGCCGTCGACGACCACGTGATGCCGGATCTTCTCCACTACGCCGTCGCACAGCTCGGCGAGCATTTGCTCGGCATCGGCGATGGGCACGGGGTATTCAAACTCGGCGCGCTCGATGCCGAGCTTGGCCGATTTGATATTGAGCCACCCACGATCCCCGGTGCGGCGTACGCGCACCGACGCCCGCGCGGTACCGTCGTGCAGCGCCTGCGCACTGACCAGATAGCCCTGGGCGATGCGCTCGCTTTCGCTCACGGCGTCTCGCCAGCTGTCATCGCTGAGGAGGAATTTACGTTCGATCTCGATGCCCATGCGTCAACCGATGATTGGGGAAGGATGTGACGGAGCGGTGAAGGCGTCCCGCCTTCCTTGCCCTGGCTCAGCGTTCGAACAGCGCGATGGACTCCACGTGCGCCGTATGCGGGAACATATCCATCACGCCGGCCGCACTCAAGCGGAACCCATGCTTCTGCACCAGGATGCCGGCGTCACGCGCCAGTGAACCCGGGTGGCACGAGACATAGACAATGCGGCTGGTCTCCTTGTGCGGCAGATACTCCAGCACCTTGTCAGCGCCGGCGCGCGGCGGATCGAGCAACAGCTTGTCCCACGATTGCTTGGCCCAGTGGGTGTGACGCTGATCTTCGAACAGGTTGGCCACTTCGAAGCGGGCGTGGGTGATGCCGTTGCGTGCGGCGTTTTCCGCAGCGCGCTCGACCAGGCCATGCTCGCCCTCCACGCCGACCACCTCGGCGACGCGGCGACCAATCGGCAGCGTGAAATTGCCCAGGCCGCAGAACAGATCCAGCACGCGATCCGTGGGCTGCGGATCGAGCAGCTCCATCGCACGCGCCATCATGCGGCGATTCATGCCGGCATTGACCTGGACGAAATCGAGCGGGCGGAACTCCAGCTCCACGTCCGCGAACGCGGCATTGTCGCTGGGGATGTTGAAGGCCAGCCGCGGCGACTCCGGCCACAGCGGATGCACGCTGGTCACGCCGCCCGGCTGCAGGTAAATCGCAAAACCATGCTGCTGACCGAACGCAATCAAGGCCGCCTGATCGCGCTCGCTCAACGGCTGCATGTGGCGGAACACCAGCGCCACCACATCGTCGCCGGCGGCGAACTCGATCTGCGGAATGTCGGAGGCGGCATCCATGCTGCTGACCAGTTCGGCCAGCAAACCGATCTTGGGACCCAGCGCCGGATGCACGACTTCACACTGGGTGATGTCGGCGACAAAGCGCGGATTGCTCTCTTCGCGAAAGCCCACCAGCACGCGCCCCTTCTTCGCCACCGAGCGCACGGACAGGCGTCCCTTGCGACGATAACCCCAGGGCTCATCAGTCAGCGGCGGCAACCACAGCTCCGGCATCACTTTGCCAATGCGTTCGAAGTTGTCCTTCAGCACGCGCTGTTTCACTTCGATCTGCGCCGTCGCATCCAGATGCTGCAGCGAGCAGCCGCCGCACTGGCCGAAATGACGGCAGCGCGGCTCAACGCGATGCGGCGAGCGGGTCACCAGTTCCACCACTTCAGCTTCGTCGTAGTGACGATGACGCTTGCGGATGCGCAGCTTGACCTCTTCGCCCAACAGCGCGCCGCTGACGAATACGGCCTTGCCGTCGATGCGGGTGACGCCCTTGCCGTCGTGGCTGAGGTCGGTGATGGTGGCTTCGAATTCTTTCATCGTGGCAACTGTCTTCCAAAAACGCGCACGCCCGGATCAGCARGACCCGGGCGCGTTGATCGGGTGATGAGGAGCGATGAGCTTATTTCTGCTTCCACGCCCCCGAGGGGTCCTGATAATACCAGCCCGGCCGCGCCCGCTCGATCCAGCCCTTGGCAAAGGTGGCGCGGATCTGCGCTTCCCATTCCGGATGGTTGTTGGCGTTGGCCACTTCGCGGTACAGCGCATTGCGATCGCGATTCTCGTCTGCCACCGCGGCGCTCAAGCCCGCCCGCTGGTCGAGCGGCACCTTGCCAGCGTCACGCACGGCCACCAGCCCATCCTGGGTGAAGCCCACCGCACCGCTATTGAAGAGCGGCGTCAGCGTGTCGCGGAAACGCGCCTGCATGCGGCCGTGGATCGCCTCCGTGGTCGCCGTCTGCACGCGCAGGTTCGGCGCATCGGCCGCGTAGGCGGCGGGAATCAGCAGGTCGAGCAACATGGCCGAGGGCTGGTTGTTCTTCTTCGGCGGTGCCGGCTGGTCGTCCTTGGCCGGCTGGGCCGGCGCCGAACTGTCGAGCACGGTGCCAATGAACTGATCGGCGGCCTTTTGCGCGGCCGCTTCAGGAAAATAGACATTGATGGTGACGCACCCCACCAGCGCGACCAGCAGCGTGGTCAGCAATCCATAGACGAGCTTGCGCATGATTTCGACTCCTTGGGGGTGGGGATGGGTCTAAGGCGTGCTTTGCCCTAGTGGACTTCCGGTCCATTGCCTTCCATAGCCGCCTTCAATCGACGGACGAGCGTTGGCCAGTCGACCTGCGCCTGGTGACCAATCACCTGCAGGCGCGGCAAGCCGCTGCCTTCGACGATAGTGTAGCCATCGGCATCGTTGTCGAGGCCACCCATATGGCATACCGACGCTTGCAACGTGCAGTTGAGGCCGATGCGCTTATAACCAAACGTCTTGAACAACTTGAGCACGGCGCCCTGCAAACCGGCTGCCACGCCGCCGCCACCGACGGCCGTCAGGTTGTTCACGGCGCGTTGACTGATGCGCCCGCCGCTGCCGGCGAGCAGGTTGGCCTTGAACGCCACCGGGTTCCAGTTGACCAGGCGCAGCTCATTGACGGAGCCGTCCATACGGCCGGTGATGCTGCCGAAGTCGAACACACTGGTCATGGCGGCCAGATCAAGCTGGCGCAATTGCACGTCGCCGGTGAGCACGGGACTGGGGCCAAAGGGCCCCTGCAGGCTCAGTCGCGTGATGTCGACAAAGCCATCGAAGACATTGACCGACAGGCCACCCTCGAGCTCAAAGCGATCATCCACCCAGCGCATGGCGGGAATGGCGCCGCCCAGGGTCCCCGGGAACTCCGGCCAGCCCATGGTGCGTGAGAACGAGGCCATGTCGATGCCGGCGAAAGCGAGCGAGGTTTCCAGTCGGCGCCCCTTCGCAGCGGCCGGGCGCCACGCCAGATCGCCCACATGCACACGCCCGTTCAGCACCGGAATATCCACCGCGCGCTGCAGGGTCAAGGCGCCACCCTTGCTCTGCCAGCGCAACTGCGTGGCACCGTTGGGTATGCGGTAGACCTGCAGGG
>NZ_JBFTRY010000154.1:0-8312 GCF_056399745.1 Dyella sp. 01N36 | reverse complement strand
CTTGCCGGCCGTGCGCGCATCCTCCTTGACGCCCTGGCTGGCAGAATTGTCTTGCGCGGCGACCATGCCCTGGCACGCCATCAATGCAACACATGCCATCAACGTACGGAAAGTCTTCCTGCGAGTCATGCGGGCATTACCTCCGGTGTGGCCAGGTTCCATAGGTGTCGATCAGGCATCCACGCGCTTGGCACCGGCATCCAGGCCGGACTTCAGACTCGCCTCGACGAATTCATCAAGGTCGCCGTCCAGCACCTTCTGCGTATCCGAACGCTCGATGCCGGTACGCAGGTCTTTGATACGGCTCTGGTCCAGCACGTAGTTGCGGATCTGGCTGCCCCAGCCGATATCGGACTTGGTCGCTTCCAGCGCATCCTTCTCGGCGTTGCGTTTCTGCAGCTCCAGCTCATACAGCTTCGCCGCCAACATCTTCATGGCGCGATCGCGGTTGGCGTGCTGGCTGCGTTCGGTCTGGCAGGCCACGACCGTATTGGTCGGGATATGCGTGATACGCACCGCCGACTCGGTCTTGTTGACGTGCTGGCCACCGGCGCCGGACGAGCGATACACGTCGGTGCGCAGGTCGGCCGGGTTGATGTCGATATCGATGTCGTCATCGACTTCCGGCGACACGAACACCGAGGTGAAGCTGGTGTGGCGGCGGTTGTCCGAATCGAACGGGCTCTTGCGCACCAGGCGGTGCACGCCGATCTCGGTCTTCAGCCAGCCATAGGCGTAGTCGCCTTCCACGCGGAAGGTGGCGGACTTGATGCCGGCCACTTCGCCACCGGAGACTTYCATCAGCTCGGCCTTCCAGCCGCGCGACTCGGCCCAGCGCAAGTACATGCGCAGCAGGATTTCGGCCCAGTCCTGCGCCTCGGTACCACCGGCGCCGGCCTGGATGTCCACGAAGGCGTTGTTGGCGTCCATCTTGCCGGAGAACATGCGCTGGAATTCCAGCTTGCTCACCTTGGCTTCGAGGCCGGCCAGGTCTTTGACCACCGAGTTGGCGGTGTCTTCATCGTTGTCGGCGGCGGCCATTTCCAGCAGCTCGCCGGCATCGGTGAGGCCGGCCGTCAGGCTGTCGATGCCGCTGACGATGGTGTCCAGGCGGGCGCGTTCGCGGCCCAGCTCCTGTGCGCGCGGCGGATCGTCCCACACGGTGGGGCTTTCCAGTTCGCGGCTTACTTCTTCGAGACGCTCACGCTTGGTGGCGTAGTCAAAGATACCCCCTAAGCGACTCGACGCGGCCCTTGAGGTCCGCGATCTGCGCATGGATCGGATTGGTCTCGATCATGTGATTTGAAATTCCGGATATTCAGCCTTCTAGGATAACAGAGGTGCCTCAGGGGCCGGAATGCGCCCGAAGGGACCACTGGCGTGAACGCGCGTTCAGACGGGGCGGTCGGGCCGCGTCCCGGCAGCGGCCACAAGAGCGGCGCCATCCAAGGGGAGCGGCGGCGCCCCGTGCGATCAGCGACGGCCGTGCAAGCGCTCGTCCATCGCCTGACACCTCAGCCCAGCGCCTGCTGGTGCACGCCGCGCACGGCGCGGCCGGAGGGATCGGCCGCAGCCGCGAACGCCGGATCCCACGCCAGCGCCGCCGGCGAGGAACAGGCAATCGACTTCCCACCGGGCACCGTTTCCGCACACGCCTGCCCCGGATAGAACCGCTCGAAGATGCGCCGATACAAATAGGCTTCCTTGGTGGCCGGCGGGTTGTGCGCAAAGCGCGTGGCCGCGGCAGCGAACTCGCGATCGCTCACCGCCTGCTCGGCGTGCGCCTTGAGGCCGTCGATCCAGGCGTAGCCCACGCCATCGCTGAACTGCTCCTTCTGTCGCCACAGGATCTCGTCGGGCAAGGCGCCCTGGAACGCTTCGCGCAGCACGGCTTTTTCGATCCGTCCCTGCCCCGCCATCTTGTGACGCGCATCCATGCCCATCGCGACGTCGAGAAATTCCAGGTCGAGGAACGGCACGCGCGCCTCCACGCCCCAGGCCATCATCGACTTGTTCGCGCGCAGGCAGTCGTAGCTGTGCAGCGCGTCGAGCTTGCGCACCGTTTCTTCGTGGAATGCCTCAGCGRAAGGCGCCTTGTGGAAATACAGGTAGCCGCCAAAGATCTCGTCCGACCCTTCGCCTGACAGCACCATCTTCACACCCATCGCCTTGATGCGACGCGCCAGCAGATACATTGGCGTGGAAGCGCGGATGGTGGTGACGTCATAGGTCTCGATGTGTCGTATCACCTCGGGTAACGCGTCGAGACCTTCCCAGAAGGTGTACACAAAGCCGTGGTGCACCGTTCCCAGGGCATCGGCCGCCACTTGTGCCGCGGCGAGATCGGGCGAGCCTTCCAGCCCGATGGCGAAGGAATGCAGGCGCGGCCACCATGCTTCGCCGCGGTCGTCATCCTCCACGCGATGACGTGCAAAGCGCGCGGCACAGGCAGCCACGAGCGAGGAATCCAGGCCGCCCGACAACAACACGCCATACGGCACGTCGGTCATCAGTTGACGATGCACGGCTTGTTCAAAGGCATGACGCAACTCCGGCAAAGGTACCTGGTGTCCCTGCGTCTGCGCATAGTCGCGCCATGGCTTGTGGTAGTAGCGACGCAGCTCGCCATCCACGCTGTCGTACACGTGCCCCGGCGGAAACGGCGCCACATCGGCACACAAACCAACCAGCGATTTCATTTCCGAGGCAACGCACAGCCGCCCTTCCTTGTCGTGCCCCCAATACAGCGGACACACRCCAATCGGATCACGCGCTATCACGTAGCGCGACTCGACGCTGTCCCATAGTGCAAAGGCGAAAATGCCATTGAGCTGGGATACCCAAACAGACGGCGATTCGTGTTGCCGATACAAGGCGTTAATCACCTCGCAATCGGAGCCCGTGGTGAAGTCGTAGTCGCTTGCCGCACGCAACTCGCGGTGGTTATAGATCTCGCCATTCACCGCCAGCGCAAGCGCGCCATCACGCGAATGCAAGGGCTGCGCGCCGCTGGCCGGGTCGACGATGGCCAGGCGTTCGTGCACAAGGATCACCCCCGCATCCACGAACACACCGCTCCAATCCGGGCCGCGGTGACGCTGGCGTTGCGAAAGCTCGAGCGCCTGCTGGCGCAACGCGGCCAGATCATCGCCGGGCTGCAGATCGAACATGCCGAAGATCGAACACATGAGCTGGATTCCTGGTTTGCCTTTCACGTGACGGAAAAACAAAAAGGCCCGCAGTGAGCGGGCCTTTTTGCGTGTGTAATGTGTTGCTGCTGCTTACACGCCGGCCCACCCGTGGTTGCGGGTATTGTTATTGGCGTTGTTATTGTTCAGCGCGCGCACGCACTCGCTGGCCGACGCCGCAGCGGCGGTCATGGCAACGAGTTTGGCGTGAAGGCTGATCATGTGGCCGACTTCATCACATGTCGCGCCAGCTGACAAGCGCCGATTAGTTTCATTTGTTCCCATCCTCGTCGACGGGCCGCGGTTCGCTGATCCATGCCACCGCTTCGTCGAATTGCACGTCGTGGAACAGCTTGAACTCCGCCGGCACGGCAAACCCCATGGCAGTCGCTGTGATGCGTAACCAGTGCACGTCCGTCACCAGGGCCACGCGATCCCAGCCACTGAAGTGACGGAAGCCAAGCTGCGCGTCCTCCCACATGGCGCCTGCGTCAAAACCGGTGAAGTCCGGGCTGATGTGATAGAGCAAGCGCAGCTTTCGGTTGACCGCAAACGCCGCTTCGATATCGGGCACGAGGATCTGCGAGTAATCCGTGGCGGTGACCTGCCCGCTTGCACGAAAGCCCAGTGCACCCGCCGGCAAATCTGGAATCTGCTCGATCATGATTGACGTCCTCACCGTGATGGACGTCTGTATCTCAAATGGATTGTTACGGAGACGTCATCGCCGCAACAAGGATGCTTGCGCGTTACGGCTGCTGCGCTTTCGCGTGCGCCTCAAGCCACGGCGCCAGCGGTATCTGCCAGATGTTGTATTTGCTGTTATCCCAGTCCGCACGCACGGTGCCGGGTGCGATATCCACCAGGCGATCGCTGGCGAAGTAAAGCGTCCGATGGTCGGGACTCAGGCGCGCTTCCGCGTCAGAGACGGCGCTGTTCACGCCATTTCCCAGATGGATCGGCGTGCCCCATGTGCCGTTGTCGCGAAACACGATGAAAAGATCGATCTGACGCGCCGGCGAACGGCTGGAACCAAACACCACAAAGGACTCATCCGGCGCCACCGCAGGATCGACATCGGTGACATGGCCATCGCTGAAAGGCAGCGGCTGCGGGTCATCGTAACCACCGCGATGCCATGCCGCCCGATACAACTGGAAGTGCTTCGGATTGGCCGCCGGGTGCATGAAATACAGGCTGCCATCGGCCGCCACGCTGGGCGCAAAGGTGGAATCGCTGCGATTGACGTTATCCGGCAGGCGCACCGGCGCGCTCCACTTGCCGTTCTGCCACATCACCTTCCACAGGTTGCCGCCACGCTCGGGAAAGCTGCGCCCCATGAAGAACCCATCGAGCGGTTTGCCGCCCGGCGTCTTCGGGCGATTGGAAACGAAAACGAGAAAGCGCCCATCCGGCGACATCGAAGGCTCCATATCGCTCCACTGTCCGGAGAACGGCGCCATCACCGGCGTGGACCAATGCCCATGGTCGAGATGGCTGACCAGGATGCCGGAATACGTGCCATCGCTACGCGTGAAATACACCGTGTTGCCATCGGGCGTGAAGGCCGGCGCGCTGTCATGCAGCGGTCCGGAAATCACGCCGGGCGCGAACACCGTCGGCGTGACGTCCTGCGCTATGGCATCGGCACACATCAAGGCGAACACGGCAAGTACGGCGTAACGCAGCATTCCGACACCTCATGGTGGGAGCGCCGGATGCTAGCGCCCCTGCGAGCAAGGGCAAAGTGCGCTTAGTCCTGCTCGGGCGCCTTTCGGCTGACGCGACGCTTGCGCTGCGGGGCTTCCGAGGCGGCAATCAAGGCTTGCAGATACGCGATGCCTTCTTCCTCGGGGAAAAACGCCACCACGTCGGCCACGCTCAACTGATAGCGCTCACGCAACGCGAGGAACTCGCGACGGGCGCGCTCCATCGGCTTCTCCTTGGCATCGCTACGACGCGTCTGCTGCTCCTTGTCGAGTGCGGCCAGTTCTTCCTGGAACTGCCGGAATGCGTCTTTTTGGATAGCCATCGCAAGGGCGTCGTCGTGGCGATGCGGGGCGGCCATTGTGACACGCCTGCTCGAAATCGCGGAAATGGCAGGTGATGCCGCAAAAGATTCATAGAGCTGCGCCCCGGGGAGCACTCCGTCATGAGAATGTCAAAGCCTGCGATTCCTAGGAATTTGATAAGAATTCCGTTTGCCCAAATCGGCGCCTGCTTTAACCGGTCACCAACGAGCCGCTGGCTAGTCTGAAGTTCCCAGGCGACCACCAGCAGGAGTGCATATGGATCCGATGACCCTTGATGCGCCATTTGCCGGCGACGAACTTCACGCCAGGCGCGTGTCGCCCGAGCCCGCCGAGGGCTATGTGCTGGACCCATGGTCCGGGCTCTACACGGAAACGGAAGCGGCTTATCAAAACCGGCTGCAATCCTCTCCGACACTCATGGCATGACACGAAAAACCCCGCCACGGCGGGGTTCTTTCAATCCGGAAAAGCCTCGTATTGCGGCAGATCGTCGGTGATCTCGAACCACGGCGCCTTCGAGCCGACAAAGATGTGTTTACTCGGGCGAATGGAAGGCGCATCGACCAGCGTTCCCATCGCCACATGGACAAACGCACCATCGCGCACCACCGAATAAAGCAGCGAGCCGCAACGGCCGCAATGTGCATCGTGCCCCGTGGGATCGCCCACGATCAGCAATGAGTCCTCACCCTGGATTAACGCCAGGTGTTCCCGCTCTATGCCCGCGAACGGCTTGAACGCCGAGCCGGTGGTGCGACGACACTGCGAACAATGGCAGTTGGCGGCGTACAGAAAAGCATCCTGCACCTGATAGCGGACGGCACCGCAATAACACTGCCCTACTAACGCATCGCCCGCATGTTGGGTCGCCATGGCCTGTTCTCATCCGTCTGATCTGGCGGATGTTAGCCCAGCCATACCCCGCCGTACTGGCGGGCGGATGCGCAAGGTCAGTTACTGCCCCTCACGGTCAGCATGTGCGCGAATCCCACGCAACATGATTTCCGCCTGGATTTGCCCCGCAATCGCCGAATCATCGGCCGCATGCCCATCCATCGTCTCCTGCAACGTGGCAAACCCATACAACCAGGCCCGCCAATACACCGACTCGCCCCGCTCAAAGACCTCGCAAAAGACCTCGATCGGCTCGCCCAGCTCATCAATCAACGTGAAATTCATTTCCATGGCAGCAACCACTTGTTGGAAGCACAGCCGCACCCAGCCGCCTGGAAAGGCGGTGCTCAGCGCGTACGAATGCCGTGCCGGGGATGGAGTTGGTGTTACTGATTAGGGGTGTATCAAGGAGCGTGCCAGCGGGGGCTTTTTAGTTCGAACATGGAGCATCGAAGGCGGATGCAAGACTCGCCTTCTACTGCAGACCCCAAGGGGCGCAGCGCATATTGCGTTGCGACGCCCCGAAAAAAAAGCCCGCTTGGGCGGGCTTTGGTTGCGCCCAAAAAAGCGCAAACGGTATCGGTGAGCTAGTGCGGGATCCGCTCAACAGATCATCGGCTACGCCTGGCGGCACACTGCTCTGAAAATGGAAGAGTGCAACAGGCGCCCGCGCGGTCATCAAGGAGCACTAGGCGCGAGCACGTTTCTTCGTCGCGACCGTCTTTGCTGCGGCCACCGCCACGGGGGCATCGTCGCGCAACTTCCGCACCCGCTTGACGGGCGAGGCGCTCTTCACCGGAGTCACCTCAAAACGCACGCCAAGCGCGCTGAGCAATTTTCCCACAGTGGCAAAGCCGGGCTTTGCGCCTGGTCGAAGCATCTTGTACAGGCTCTCGCGACCAAGGCCGCTTTCCTCGGCCACGCGCGTCATGCTCCGCGCCTTCACCACGTCAGCGACGGCGAGCAGAAACACGTCCATGTCGCCACGCGCTTGCGTATCGACAGCGAGCAGTGCCGCCACGCGCAGGCGCGTGGATTCCCCGGCAGAGCGCTGCCGTGGCCGCTTCCCGTGGCCGTCACGGCCAGCCTGGGCACGGCGATCCACTGCCTTCAGCGGTACGCCCGCCTGCTCGGTGACGAGCCTCGAGTGAACACCACACGCCTCCGATGATCGCCGTTGCAGCGCATCGGCCGGTATGGCGATGCGCCTCACTCGGGCGATCACCGACGTAGCTGCCAAGCATTCACTGACACGGAGCGCTGTAAGCGCCTATCCGCTGTGCGGCCGTGTCCGACAGGGAGGAACCACCATGGAACTGATCCAGCTCACCCCGCATTCGGAAGTGGACCCCTCGCAACCCCTGCGAGCCCCCGGCGACATCTTGCTGCACGCCTATCTGATCCCGAGCGCCCTCAATCCCGCCCAACTTGCCCGCCGCACCGGCATACCTTCCAATCAGATCAAAGCTTTCATTGCCGACACCCACCCCATCACCCCAAAAATCGCCGTCCGCCTTTCCCTCGCCTTCGACACCACCGCCTTTTACTGGCTGGCATTGCAGGCACGGCACGATCTAGAAAGGGTGAAGCCGGTGGTCCGCGCCTATCGTCCTCTTGTTGATTAAGCGAGTTAGTGCAACAAGAGTCCGCGCAGGTGCACAAGCAAAAACTGGGATCAGAACTGCATTTTCCGTCGCCAAATCAGACATGCGCTGCACTGCCGATTCCGTCAGAGGAAAGAAAGTGCACTCTGACCCCAGTTTTGCGGCGATGCGCCTCATTCGGGTGATCACCGACGTAGCTGCCAAGCATTCACTGACACGGAGCGCTGTAAGCGCCTATCCGCTGCCCGGCCGTGTCCGACAGGGAGGAACCACTATGGAACTGATCCAGCTCACCCCACATTCGGAAGTAGACCCCTCGCAACCCCTGCGAGCCCCCGGCGACATCCTGCTGCACGCCTACCTCATCCCAAGCGCACTCAACCCCGCCCAACTTGCCCGCCGCACCGGCATACCCGCCCACCACATCAAAGCCTTCATCGCCGACACCCAGCCCATCACCCCCAAGATTGCCATTCGGCTATCTCTGGTCTTCGACACCACCGCCTTTTACTGGCTGGCACTTCAGGCGCGGTACGATCTGGAAAGGGAGAAGCCTGTGGTGCGCGCTTATCGTCCGCTTGTTGATTAAGGAC
>NZ_JBFTRY010000153.1:0-8393 GCF_056399745.1 Dyella sp. 01N36 | reverse complement strand
GTACAAGGTCGAGCTGGAAGGGTTCCAGCAGTTCCTTCGGCTCGGCGGGTTCGGGAATGCCGAAACGATTGGGCTGGACGGGTTCGCCCGACTGCCACGGTGCAAACCGCAACTGATGATTCGGACCGATCACCGGCAGCAGGAATTGCTGTCCCCGCGTCGCCAGCGGCGGAATGATCAGATTGAGCGGCAGTTCGCCGTCGTGGGCCCAATAACCGGCGACGCGGGCGTCGGTGAGGTATTCGGGAAGCTGATCGAGGCTGCGGCGCAGCCCCTGGGCGGCGGCGATGCGCTGGACCGGCGCCAGGGCCCGGCGCTGTTCGGCCAGTTGCCGGCGTAGTTCGCGTCGCTGGGCGTTGGCGTCCACGTTCGCGTCTCCTGCGGTGCGAGCGAGTGGCCTTTCGAACTTACGGCGCCCAAGGGCGCCGTAAGTTAAGGAATAGGTGGCGTTAACCGCGATGCCGCTGCCCACCGAACGACCTTGATCCACGATGGATCAGGTGGGAGGGCGACATGGTCTCGAGGCTTTCCGCACGCGGCGGACATGCACAACAACCGATGAAAAGCCGACCCGGGGCCGTATTTAGGAACAAGGCAAATGTAAGAGTGTGCTGGCGCACACCGCAGATAACGCCGTGACTATTTTATGGTGCCGTCGAGTGCCGCTTCAAGCTTGCGACGCAGTGCAGTAATACCGTCAGTCACGCTCTGATCAGAGCCAGTGTGCTGCTTGCGCAGCGCAAGGAACTCATGGGTGACGCTGATGGCGGCAAGTACGGCGAGACGATCGAAGCCTGGCGCCTTGGCGTTGGCACGCAATTCGCGCATCTTGCGATCGAGGTAGGCGGCCGATTCCAGCAGCCCTTCGCGCTCTTCCGGCGCGCAGGCGATCAGGAATTCGCGATCCACCAGCCGCAGGGCGACCGGTTCGTTGGCGGTGGTACCCACGCTGCTCTCAGCCATTGCTCTCAAGCGCCTTCAGTCGCTGGATCATTGCTTCGACGCGGCTGCGCGCCTGTTCGTTGCGCGCCATCAGACCGGCCCGCTCGCTGGCCAGTTGTTCCTGGCTGTGACGCAGGCTACGGTTTTCTTCCGTAAGACGGCGTACCGCGTCGATCAGGCGATCGACCTGCTCGCCGAGTACGGCAAGCTCGTGCTTGACAGGATCTGGCTTGACGGAATCGGGCGCGCTCATGGGCCGGAACTATAGCAGGAGGTCTGGCCAAAGCAGCAGGCTCAAGGACGTTTCGGGAACCAGTGCATTAAACTGCCCGCTTGTCTTGAAGAGGAACCAGGCCATGAGTGCGAACGAGCTGATCGGCTACGACGAACTGGACGCTGCCGCCGCCCGTCTGCAGCTGGCGGAAGACGCCAGCGGCCTGCATGGATCGCTATGCGGTTTCCTGGCGGGAGGCGGTCGGATCGGGCGCCAGTCGCTGGTCGAAGCACTGCACCTGGATGCCGAAGCGGCCACCCCGTCGGCCGGTGATCAGGGCGTGCTCGATCGCCTGGTCAAGCAGACCCAGGCTGAGCTGGCCGATCCGGAACTGGGCTTCGAGCCGATGTTGCCGGCCGACGATCGTCCCTTGACCGAACGGGCCGACGCCCTGGTCGACTGGTGTCGCGGGTTTCTCGGCGGCTTCGGCCTGGCTGGTGCGGAAACGCACAGCAAGTTGTCCGAAGAGGCACAGGAAATCCTCAAGGACCTGGGCACCATCGCGGCCTCGTCGTTCGAGTTCGGCGATGAAGCCGAGGACGAGGATTCGCTGATCGAAGTGCATGAATTCGTGCGCCTTGGCGCGATGCTGTTGTTTGCCGAATGTTCCAATCGCGGCCCGAACAGCGACACCGTGCATTGACCATGTCGTCCGAGGAATACGCCCGTCGCCGCCGCCAGTTGATGCGCATGGCGGGCGATGACGCGGTGGTGCTGGTTGCCGCCGCACCTGAGCGGGTGCGCAATGCGGACGCCAACTGGCCCTACCGCCAGGACTCGGACCTGCACTATCTCTCGGGTTTCCCCGAGCCTGAAGCGGTGCTCGCCCTGATGCCGGGGCGAAAGCACGGGGAGGCCGTGCTGTTCTGTCGCGAGCGCGATGAAGAACATGAGCGCTGGCATGGCGAGTCCATCGGCACCGACCGCGCCGTCAGTGAGCACGGCATGGACGACGCGTTTCCCATCGACGATATCGACGACATCCTGCCCGGCATGATCGAGGGCAGGGCGCGCGTGTACTGCCATTTCGGCCGCGAGCCGGAGTTCGATGCCCACCTGCTGGGCTGGATGCGTCGCCTGCGCCAGTTGCGCGGCGGCGGTGTGGTGCCGAAGGAATTCGTCGCGCTGGGGCACCTGCTGCACGATCTTCGCCTGTACAAATCGCGTGGCGAGCTGAAGCTGATGCGTTCGTCCGCCAACATCGCGGCCGAGGCACATCGGGCGGCGATGCATGCGGCGATCGCCGGGCGCCATGAATACGAAGTCGAGGCGGAAATTCTCCGCGTGATGCGCCGTCACGGCGCGGTTCCCGCCTTTCCGCCCATCGTGGCCAGCGGCGCCAATGCCTGCGTGATGCACTACACCGCCAACCGCGCCGTGTTGCGCGATGGGGATCTGTTGCTGGTGGATGCGGGCGCCGAAGTGGACTGCTATGCCTCCGACATCACCCGCACCTTTCCCATCAGCGGTCGTTACAGCCGCGAACAGCGGGCGCTGTACGAAGTGGTGCTGGCGGCGCAGCTGGCGGCGATCGACGAAGTGCTGCCGGGGCGCGCGTTCAATGCAGCGCACGAAGCCGCCGTGCGGGTGATCTGCGAAGGCTTGTGCGCGCTGGGTCTGCTCAAGGGTTCGGCCGACGACGCCATCGCCGAAGGGAGCTACAAGCGCTTCTTTCCGGCTAAAACAGGCCACTGGCTGGGCCTGGACGTGCATGACGTGGGCGACTACCGCGTCGATGGCGAGCCCCGCGTGCTCGAACCCGGCATGGTGGTGACGGTGGAGCCGGGCATTTACGTGCCGCCGGGCGATTTCACCGTGGCCGAGCGCTGGCGCGGCATCGGCATCCGCATCGAAGACGATGTGGCGGTGGTCAAGGAAGGCAATGACGTGCTGACGCGTGACGTGCCCAAGGATGCGGATGAGATCGAGGCCTTGCTGGCCTCGCGTTGACCGACCTACCTCTGTGGGAGCGCACCCTGTGCGCGACTGCCGCGGCATGCAACCTCGACGCAGTCGCGCACAGGGTGCGCTCCCACCATAGAATCACTTCCTCACTTTCCGGCCGGACGCGGCTCCTTGCGCTGATGCGCCTCATCGTCTGCATGCACTTCGTACCACATCGCGTTGAGGATGCCGAACGCGCAGGCAAGGCCAAGGCCGAGCATCCAGGAGAAATACCACATGGCGTCGTTCCTCTCTCAGTAAGTGCTGCCGGAATGGCGCACGTGCTCCAGCGTCACGCGACCGCGCATCACGTGGTACACCCAGCTGGTGTAGATGATGATCAGCGGCATGAAGATCAGCGTCATCGCCAGCATCAGGCCCAGCGTGCCCTTGCTCGACGAGGCATCCCACACGGTAAGGCTGGAACGCGGATCCAGCCGAGAAGGCAGCAGGAACGGAAACAGCGCGAAGCCGGCGGAAAGTATCGTGCCCGCCACCATCAGGCTGCTGCACAGGAAGCCGCCCAAGCCCTTCTTGCCGACCGTGAGCTGCACGCCGATCGCGCCGGCGAAAGCAACCACCGGGGCGAGCCAGAACGAGGGATGCTGCAGGTAGCTGGCAAACCAGCTGCTGCCGTGCGCAACCTGCTTGAACAGGGGATTGGACACGCCGTCGGTCACCACCGGACCCACGATCGCGTAACCCGCCACGCCGTAAGCGAGCCAGATGCCGGCCGCGACGTAGACCACTACATAGGCCAGCGTGGCCCAGCGCGCGACGCGCACCGCACGATCAGCGACCACATGGTCGGCCTTGTAGGCCGCCCAGCAGGCGCCGTGCGCCAGCAGCATGCTCAGCGAGACGAGACCGGCCATCAGCGCGAAGGGATGCAGCAGCTCGAAGAAGCTGCCGTGCCAGGTCATGCGCAAGTCGTTGTCGAACTGGAACGGTGCGCCCAGGAACAAGTTGCCGAAGGCCACGCCGGAAATCAGCATCACCACGATGCCCGACGTCGTCAGCACGCCATCCCACAGCGTACGCCAGCGCGGATCGTGCACCTTCCCGCGGAAGTTGAAGCCCACCGGCCGCAAGATCAGCGCGAGCAGCACCAGGAAGATCGCCAGGTACATGCCCGAGAACGACACCGCATACAGCTGCGGCCACGCGGCAAAAGCCGCACCGCCGCCGAGCACGAACCACACCTGATTGCCTTCCCAGGTGGGCTCGATGGTTTCCAGCATCACCAGTCGTTCGTCTTCGGTCTTGCCCAGCACGCGCAGCAGCGCGGCGATGCCGAAGTCAAAGCCATCCATGATGGCGAAGCCGATCAGCAAGACGCCGAGCAAGGCCCACCAGATCACGCGTAGCGTTTCATAGTCGAACATGACGTTCTCCTCAGGCGCCTGCGTGGGCGGCAACGTTGGTGATGGGCGGCACGGGTTCGGACGGTGGCCACAAGCCAAGGCCATCCGGCCCCTTCTTCGCGTACTTCACCATCAGCACGGCGTCGATGATGGCCAGCACGCTGTAGAACAGCACGAAGCCGCCCAGCGAGGTCCACACCTGTCCCGTGGTGACGCTGGACACGCCCAGCGCAGTCGGCAGTACGCCTTCGATCGCCCATGGCTGGCGCCCGTATTCGGCCACGATCCAACCCAGCTCGGTGGAAATCCATGGCAGTGGCAGGCTCCATAGCGCGAGCTTCAGATACCAGCGACGCTTGTCGAGCTGGCGCTTGCTCGCCTGCCAGAACGAGAACGCGAACAGTACAATGAAATAGAAGCCCAGGCCGACCATGATGCGGAACGACCAGAACAACACCGGCACATTCGGAATGGTGCTTTCCGCCGCCTTCTGGATATCCGCCGGCGTCGCCTTGCGCGGGTCGTCCATGAAGCGCTTGAGCAGCAGGGCGTAGCCCATGTCTTTGTCGTGGGCTGTGAGGATGGCCTGGGCCTGCGCGTTGTTCTTGTCGTCGCGCAGGACCAGCATCGCGTCATAGGCCTGGATGCCGGTGTTGATGCGGCCCTTGGTGTCTTCCACCAGGTTGACGATGCCGGGGATCGGTTTGTCGATCGAACGCGTGCCGATCAAGCCCATCACCCACGGAATGCGCAGGGCGTAGTGGGTGGTGTGGTTCTCCACATCCGGCAGGCCAAACAAGGTGAACGATGCGGGTGCTGGTTCGGTTTCCCACATGGCCTCGATGGCGGCCATCTTCATCTTCTGGTTTTCCGATACGGCGTAACCGGACTCATCGCCCAGCACCACCACAGAGAGCGCCGCGGCCAGTCCAAAACTCGCCGCCACCGTCATCGAGCGCTTGGCAAAATCCACGTTGCGACCGCGCAGCAGATACCAGGCGCTGATGGAGAGCACGAACATCGAACCGATGACGTAGCCGGCACTCACCGTGTGCACGAACTTGGCCTGCGCCACCGGGTTGAACATCACCTCGCTAAACGAAGTCACCTCCATGCGCATGGTCTGCACGTTGAACGCCGAACCCACCGGATTCTGCATCCAGCCATTGGCGATCAGGATCCATAGCGCGGAGAGGTTGGTGGCAAACGCGAGGAACCAGGTGGTGAGCAGGTGCGCCATGCGCGACATGCGGTCCCAGCCCACGAAGAACAGGCCGACCAGGGTCGCTTCCAGGAAGAACGCCATCAGGCCTTCGATGGCCAGCGGCGTGCCGAAGACATCGCCCACGTAGTGCGCGTAATACGCCCAGTTCATGCCGAACTGGAACTCCATGGTGACGCCGGTGGCGACGCCCATGGCGAAGTTGATGCCGAACAGCACGCCCCAGAACTGCACCATGCGCTTCCAGACTTCGCGCCCGGTCATCACGTAGACGGCTTCCATGATGGCCAGCATCCACACAAGGCCGAGCGTGAGCGGTACGAACAGGAAGTGATAGAGCGCAGTCAGCGCGAACTGCAGGCGTGAGAGCGTGACGACCTCGGGATCGATGATCATGGGCTGCCTGCTTGCGATGAGGAAGAAGAGGACGCCGGCGCGAGCAGGTGCTCGATGGCGGCGGGACGGGTATCAGGGCGTGCGTAATGCGCTGCGACCGCCCACCAGACCAGGGAAATGAACACGATCTTGGCGAGCACCAACACAATCAGCTTGCGCGCCAGGCGACGCAGCGGCGGCTTTGGCAAGTCGACGGGAACCGACACCGGCATGACCGGTTCGGCGGACGGCATGGACATGCAGCAAGCCCCTAGCTGTACCTTGAGGCGAGCATACGCAACCCATGTGAAGTTGTCGTGCGGAGGGTTGCCGCAGCGGCGAATCGCCGCCGAGACGCCGTGCCGCATGGCGCGGGCGGTGTCTTGATGCAGGCAGCTTCAGCAGGGCCCGCCATCGCGTGGCGGGCCCTGGCAACCGGTGAAAACGTCAGCCGATCAGTGCGAAGGCATCGCGGGTGAGGTTCTCGGGGTCGGCGTCGGTGCAGACCACGTCGTCTTCGATCCGGATGCCGCCGTAGGGACGGAAGCGTTCCACGCGCGCCCAGTCGATGTCGCTGGCCACCGGCTTGGCGCGCAGTTCTTCCAGCAGCATGTCGATGAAGTACAGGCCTGGCTCGATCGTGACCACCATGCCCGCTTCGAGCACACGCGTCATGCGCAGATAAGGATGGCCTTGCGGGCGGGCGATCGTGCCGCCGGTTTCGGACGCCTGGAAACCGGCGACATCGTGCACCTGCAGGCCAATGGGGTGACCCAGGCCATGCGGGAAGAACGCCGACGTGACGCCCGAAGTCACGGCGCTGTCCGCGCTCATGCGCACGATGCCGTGCTCGCGCAGTACCTCGGCCAGCACGTGATGCGCGTGGATATGTAGTTCCGGATAGCTCTGGCCCGCGCGCACCTTCGCGGCAAAACCCCGCTGCGCTACATCGACGCTGTCGATCAGCGCCTGAAATTCGGCATGGCCTTTCGCGGCGTACGTGCGCGTGATGTCGCTGGCGTAACCCGCGGCGCTGGCGCCGGCATCGATCAGGAAGGAGCGGCTCTGTGCCGGCGGCTGGCGATCGAAGTGCGTGTAATGCAGCACGGCGCCGTGCTCATTGAGACCCACGATGCTCGAATAAGGCAGCTCGGCRTCGTTCTGGCGCGTGGCGGCGAGATAGGCGAGGTGGATGCCAAATTCGCTTTCGCCAGCGCGGAACGCCTGCTCTGCAGCGTGATGAGCACGCGCGCCGATGCGGCTTGCTTCGCGCATCAGTTCCAGTTCATAAGGGGTCTTGTAGGAGCGGTGCCAGTGCAGGTAGTCGAGCACCGCCTGCGGGTTGTTCGCCTCGGCGCCGGGCACGCTCGGACACTCGGGCCCCAGGATGGCGCGACGGGTCTTGGCATCCGGCAGCAGCGCCACGGCGTCGGTCGCTTCGCGCACGATCTCGATATCGAAGTGTTCCACCCAGTAGCCACTCGGGGCGGCCGGCACGACGTGCCAGTAATCCTTGGGCTGCAGGAAGATCAGCTTGGGCTTCTGCCCCGGCGTATAGACGATCCAGCTACCCGGCGTGTCCGTGAGCGGCAGCCAGTGGCGGAAAAGCGGGTTGGCGACGAAAGGGTAGTCCTGGTCGTCCAGAAACTTGCGCAGCGGCGTCCCTGCGGCGATTACCAAGTGGTCGAATCCGCCGCCCAGGGTTAGCGCTTTGTCGGCACGGTCGCGCAGCGTGGCGAGGTGCTGGGGATAGAGCGAGGCGAGACGGTCGTGCATGGTGACTCCGGGCGGCGGCGCCTGGCGGTGTTTGGGCCGGGCGGGTGGGGGAGGGGGACATGATGGCGCGGAGGGGAGGGGATCGCTAGTTGGGGGGGCTGACGCTTTCGTCCCGTCCACACGCACACCCCCGGTTCTTGCTCGTTGTCCTGCGCAGGCTGGGTTCTTTTGATCGTCATCCCGGCTTAGGCCGGAAGCGCTCTTCAACAGCCGAATGGCTGGTCATCCAGAGCCTCGGTGTTTGGTTTTAGCGATACGGCGATCTGGCTCGCCTGCCGCGGGCTTCCGCCCTCCTGCCGGAGGCCGGGTTACTTTTCTTTGCTTGCCCAAAGAAAAGTAACCAAAAGAAAGGGCCCCCCGGATGACGCGCCTTCCGGGCCTTTGGCCCTCCAGGTGCGCGTGCGGGTTACGGGGTTTTTCGACAGGACATCCCTGTCCTGTCGAAAAACTGGCCGCATCCATGCGGCCACCCTTCGGGCTTTCCTCCACCCGCCCG
>NZ_JBFTRY010000152.1:0-8408 GCF_056399745.1 Dyella sp. 01N36 | reverse complement strand
GGTCGATCAGACCAAGCTCTACACTGGTGATTCCACCGTCGCCAATGGCGTGGCGACCTGCCCGGCCGGTACCGATCCGGTGGCTTGCCAGTTCAATCCGTTCGAGCCCAATTCGTCGGCAGCCAGCATTGCTGCCGTGCGTGCGGCCAGCGTGACGGCCCCGTCGAACACCTACCTCATCGAGAAGACCTACCACGCTGGTCTGAGCGGTGAGCTGTTCAGCCTGCCGGCCGGTGCCGTGCAGCTGGCCGGTGGTTTCGAGTGGCGCAAGGACTACCAGCACACCGTGCCGGCTCCGCAGCTGGAAATCGACCCGACCACGGGTAGCTGTATCCTGGGCAGCCAGTGCTTGAGCGCCGTGCAGGGTGGTTACACCACCAAGGATCTGTACGCCGAAACGTTCATCCCGATCCTGGCCGGTCTCCCGGGCATCCAGTCGCTGAACCTGACCATCGGTGACCGCTACTCGAAGATCGGTTCCTTCGGCAGCACGAACAACTTCAAGTTCGCGGTCGAGTGGAAGCCGTTCGACGACCTGCTGCTCCGCGGCACCATGGAAGACGTGTTCCGCGCTCCCAACCTGACCGAGCTGTACTTCTCGGGTTCGGATGCTCCGCTGATCCACACCGATCCGTGTACCAATTACGCTGGCGCTCCGGCAGGTTCCCCGCTGGCTATCGCCTGCGCGAACGTGCCGGCCAACGGCACCTTCCAGAACCAGTACGTCGTCTCGCAGACGCAGGCTGGCGCTGTGGTGCAGGGTTCGCGCGTCGCGGGCTTCCCGGTCAAGCCGGAGCACGGCAAGTCGTATGACTTCGGCTTCGTGTACAGCCCGTCCTACGTGCCGGGTCTGTCGACCACGGTCGACTTGTGGCGCGTCAACCTCAACGACACCATCACCACGGTGGGTCTGCAGAGCCTGCTGAACCTCTGCGCCAATGGTTCGACCCAGTACTGCCAGTACATCCAGCGTCAGGTCGGCGGCCCGAATGCTGGCCAGCTGCTGCAGTCGACGGTTGAGCCGACCGGTAACCTGGGTTCGTTGAATACCTCCGGTATCGACTTCTCGGCCAACTACAAGCTGCCGCAGTTCTCCTTCGGCCAGTTCAACGTCGGCCTGAACGCGACCTACCTGAAGTACTACGACCAGGTCACCGCACCGGGCGTGGAAGGTTCGGTCACCTACAAGAACGCCGGTCACCTGCTCCCGTACGGTTCGGCTGCCTCGGCTGCCTGCCCGGATRACGCTGGCGTCTGCTTGTTCCCCCGTTGGCGCKGTCAGGCCTTCGTGGATTGGCAGGCCGGTGGCTGGAGTGCCCAGTGGCGCATGCGCTACATCGGTCGCTTCCAGAACGGTGCAGCGACGGGTTCGCCGCAGGATAGCTTCCCGAACGGTGAGTCGGGCACGATCCTGAAGTACGGTGCGACGACGTACAACGACGTGTCGGTCGGCTACAACCTGGCCATGATCAACACCCGTCTGGACTTCGGCATCAACAACCTGTTCGACAAGCAGCCGCCCATGCTGTACGCGAACAACACGTTGAACGCCAACACCGACCCGAGCGACTTCGACCTGATGGGCCGCTACTACTGGGCTCGCGTCACGGTCAAGTTCTAAGTCGTAGATATAAGCGTTAACCTTGAGGGCCGCGTGAGTCATCACGCGGCCCTTCTTTATTTGCGTGAAGCCATGGCTCCGAACGAACTCACACAGATCACCGCAGCCATCCAGAATGGCCAACTCCAGCGTGCCGAACAACTGAGCCGCGAGGCGCTGACACGCTTCCCGCGGCAAACAGACCTGACCTTGATGCTCGCTCTCAGCCTGCACATGCAAAAGCGGGTGGACGAGGCCTTGCCCTTCTACGCCGAGCTCGCACAAGAGCTGGACAGCACCAGCAGCTGGAACAACTACGCGACCGCCCTGAAGGACTCCGGCAACGTGCCTGAGGCTGCCAAGGCCTTTGCGCGTGCGGTCGAGCTGGATCCAGGCAACCTCACGGCCAAGGGCCAGCTCGGTCTGCTGTTGATTGACCTGCGCGACTACCTGACCGCGCGCAGCCTTCTGCTCGATGTCGTCGCCGCGGATCCCGACTCGCTGGCTGCCCGCATCGATGCGGCGCGCGCCTGCTGCCACTGCCAGGACACCGAAGGTGCCTCTGAACTGCTGCGTCGTTGGCGACAATGGCTGCCGTTCAACGACGACGACCTGCAGTTGTCGTTGGCGCAAGTGTTGACCTTGAACAACGACATCCCCGACGCGGTCGACCTGCTGGAGGATCTGCTGGCGCGTTGGCCTGCCCAGTTCGACGTGCGCCTGCTGCTGGCCAATCACTATGAGCGGTTGAACCGCCTGGCCGATTCCGAAGCCGTACTCGCGCCGCTGCTGCGCGCCGGATCGAACGCCTCCGAAGTGCAGTCCAAAGAAGCCAGTCACTTGCTCGCTACGCTGGCATTGCGCAAGGGCGACGCTGCCGCGGCCAAGGATCTGCTCGAGCGGGCGGGTCCGGAGGCGGAAAACAGTTACAGCCACTACTTCCAGCTGGCATCGGTGTACGACAAGCTGGGTGAAACGTCGTCCGCGATGGAAGCGCTGCACGTCGCTCACCGCATAGAAGCGAATGAGCGGCGCTTCGATTCACCGGAGTTCTTCGTGGCCGGCTCGCCCGCCATGCCGGTCGACGCGCCCCGTGTCACCGCCGAGCAATTTGCGCGCTGGCCCACGCTGACGGCCCCTGCGATGGGTGATTCGCCCATATTCGTCGTGGGTTTTCCGCGTTCGGGCACGACCTTGCTCGAGCAGGTGCTGGACGCGCATCCGGGCTTGCAGTCGATGGACGAGAACCCGTTCTTCAACCGGCTTGCCGGCGTACTGGGCAATCACGACCGACGCATCCTCGATGACCTGAGCGTGCTGCGCCAGTACGACGTCGACGAATTGCGCAAGCGTTACCACGTGATGGTGGGCGAACGCATCCAGCGCGATGGCGATGCCCGCCTGGTCGACAAGAATCCGCTGAACATGCATTGGCTGCCGATCATGTATCGGCTGTTTCCGGAAGCGAAGTTCGTACTCGCCGTGCGCCATCCGTGCGATGTCATCCTGAGCTGCTACATGCACAGCTTCCGTTCGAGTGCATTGGCGGCCGCCTGCAGCAACCTTGAGCGGCTTGCCCATGCCTACGTGGAAACCATGCAGCGCTGGCTGGAAGAGGTGAGCATCCTGCAGCCGTCGGTGATGTTGTCGCGCTACGAAGATCTGGTCGCTGATTTCCCGGGGCAGGTTTCGCAGATCGCCCAGTTCCTGGAACTGGATGATGCCTCGCCCATGCTCGGTTTCGACCGCCATGCGCGCAGCAAGGAATACATCGCGACCCCGAGCTATTCGCAGGTGATCGAGCCGATCAACCGCAAGGGTGTGGGTCGCTGGCACAAGTATCGCGAACAGTTCGAACCGCTCTTGCCGATACTCGAGCCCATGCTTCGCCACTGGGGCTACGACACCGCACCGGTGTGAAGCAGTCGCGCAGCGGGGCGGCAATCAGCGCGTGTTGATTGCCGCCAGCTCGGGCATCAAGGGCAGGTAGTGCTGCCAGCGCCCGACCGAATGCGTATACACCGCCTGGCGGGCTTGCCAGGCGCTCGCCGTCGCAATGGCCTTGGTCTGTTCGGTCGGCATGTCTTGGGGCGCAGCGGACTGGGGAATGCCCAGCCACTGCGCAATGGCGGCCAGCGTGTTCTCCGGCGCCTCGACGACTTGCTCGTAGGACACGCTGAGGAAGGCGGCGGGATAGCGTTCGCGCCAATGCGCTGCCAGGCGTCGACAGTCGCGGATCACGGTGGCGATGTCGCTCATGTCGTAGGCGTAATCATGGGCCGGGTCATGGAACGACTGCGACCACAATGACAGGGCGGTGTCGCGCGGATCGCGTTCGCAATGGATGATCCGCGCATTCGGCCATAACGCCATGGCCAGATCCACGCGCAGCAGGTTGAGCGGCTGCTTGTCGATATACCAATGCGCGGGCTCATCGTCCTGGCGGAGCTGGCGTGCGTATTGCGCGGCGGCCTCCTCCAGTTGCTGGCGCGAGGGCGAGACGGCAGCGAGTCGCTGTTCCCAGAAGGACAGCCAACCGAGTTCGCCGCGAACCTTCACCGACGGATAGCGGGCCAGGCGCTGCGCCAGCAAGGTCGTTCCCGAGCGCGGCACGCCCACGATGAACACCGGTGTCCAGTCGTCTGCCGGCTGCAGTGTCAAGCGGTTGGCCGGTGCCGCCAGGCGCGCTTCGATGCTGCGCTTCCAGAGTTTGCGCGACCATTGGCTGCTCGCGTGGGCGAGGGCGTTGGCCTGCCGAAAATAGGTGGCGGCCGAGGCGAAATCACCCAGGTCGTCGTGCGCCTTGCCCAGCGCAAACAGTACGGCGCGGCGCGTAGGCTCGCTCAGGCCGGGTCGCTGCAGCACGCTGTGGAAAAAGTCGAAATCGTGATGACCACGATCGCTGTAGCGCTGCAGCCCGGCCAGGCCAAGCGGGATGTTCCAGTCGATGGCGTCGGGCGTTTGTTCCAGCGCGCGGACGTAGTGCGCACGGGTGCGTTCAAACTGCCCCAGCTGAATGCCGAGCATGCCGGCGTAGGCGTGCAGGCGTGGATCATCGGCACCCGCACGAATGGCGTTCTCGCAGATGGTGAACGCTTCGTCTGGCCGTCCATAGTCGTCGAGCATTTCGACCGCACGGATGACCGTGTCCACTTCGTGACCGCCCTGCGCGAATGCCGAACGCAGCACTTCGCCAAGCGCAAGCAGCCGGCCCTGTTCGCGCAGCAGCGAAGCCAGCAGGAAGGCGGCGCCGGTATCGCCGGGATGGGATCGCAGCCACTCGTACAGCAACTGTTCCGCCCGTTCGCTGTGACCGTTCTGCCACAGCAGCCCGGCCAGCCCGAGGAGGATATCGGCCGACTCGGGAAAACGCGCGGCGGCGGCATCGAAAACCGCAAGCGCGGCGGCTGTGTCCGAGCGCAACGCAAGTGCGCGCCCCTGCGCCAGCCAATCATCCTGCGGCTGCGACGCGAGCGTGTCGAGCAGGGCCCTCACGCTCCCCAGGGGCGTGTTGGCGATGGTCATACGTCGTGGGCCGGCAATCCAAGCGCCGCCCGCAACGGGTTGAGCAGCGCGCCATAGCGTTGCGAACGCGCGGTGTCCGTGCGCATCGGCTGGCGTACCTGGGTTGCGCTGGGCGAACGGACCACGCGCTGGTTCTGGTGGAAGTTCACGCAGGCTTCTTCGAAGGGCAGCCCACAGAACGCGAGCAGTTGGCGGATCTGCGTTTCGGGGTCGGCGACCATCGCCTCGTAGCTGTGCTGGCGAACGTGGCCGCAATGGAGGGCGGCGCTACGCGATACGCTGCGATCGAAGTCGTGCCAGAAGGCGGCCAGATCATCGAAGCTGCGGCTGTAGCCATTGCTGCCATCCAGCGGCTGGCGATAGCACGAGAAGCAGGTCTCCAGCGGATCACGACGCACCACCACGATGTGCGCGCCCGGCAGCATGGCGCGAATGGCGCCGATATAGATCCAGTTGTTGGGCAGCTTGTCGGTGAAGACGGGGCGTTCGCTGCGCCAGCGCGCGGTGCGGTCAAGATAGCGTTGCCCCAGGCGTCGCCAGTCCTCTGGTGTCGCTTCGCGCGCCCATTGCGGAATGGGCTTGCCGCCCAGCCGCTGGGTTTCCTCGGCCAGCACCTGCGGGAGATCCGGCAATTCGCCCGCGCCTTCGACCAGGGAGTGCGAAGCGAGGATCTGCTCGACCAGGGTGGAACCGGAACGGGGAAGACTGACGATGAAGATCACGTTGCTTCCCAACGGCTCGTTGCTGCCGATGGGCGCAGGCTCGAAGGCGTCCGAAATCGTGCCGATGGCCTTGGAAAAATGCGGTGCATTCCAGGCCTGGTAGCGGCGCGCGGTGGCATTGGCGCGCGCCAGCGCCTCCAGCGACTGGGCATATTGCCCCTCGTCATCGAAGGCCTTGGCCAGGGCGAAACCGATGGCGATGCGGTCGTTTTCGGTCGCGTCGGCACGCTGCAGCGCAGCCTGCATCTGCGCGATATCGCTTGCATCGAAACGCTGCGTGCGCAGGTCGGCCAGGCCCCACCAGGCCAGTCCGAAGGTGGGTCGTACCGAGAGCAGGCGGCGATATTCCGTTGCCGCCGCCTCGACGTCGCCGCGCGTGCGCAGCAGGTCCGCCAGCAGCGCGCGGGCGGCCACGTGATCGGGTGCCAGGGTCACGGCCCGCTGCAGCGCTTCAGCGGCCTCTTCGTTGCGTACCGACTTGGTCAGCATCACGCCGAGGTTGTACCAGGCCATCGCCAGTTTCGGCTCCAGCTCGCAGGTGCGCCGCAGGGCGCGGATGGCGCCTTCATAGTCGCCCGCCGTGCCGAGCAGGGAGCCCAGCGTGTTGTGGTAGAGCGCATCCTGTGGACGATGCACCAGCGCGCGCTGCATCAGGCGCACGGCGTCGTTGTGATGGCCGCGCAAGCTCAGGATGCCCGCCTTCATGCGCAGCACTTCCGGATGATCGGGGTAGGCGGTGAGCACGCGTTCGAGCTGGCGGTCGGCCTCGTCGGCGCGCCCGGCGTCCAGCGCCTGGGCGGCGATCATCACTTGTTGGGTGGCTGATGGTCCCAGCCCTTGCAGTCGCGAATTCATCAGTGGCCCGATCGAAGGGAAGGACTACCGCGACACAGTTTCCTGCTCACGAAAAAAGCGCGTGCGGCCCGTCGAAACGCGTCTATTATGCCCATATGCACCGGGGTGGGGACCGCGGTGCGCAATGGCATAGTGAGTTCGCAGGCGGTGGGAGCAACGATGAATAGCGGAGTGGGAGTGGCAGTGCCGGCGCTGCGTGAGATGGCGCTCAACGGATTGCGGCAGGGTGATCCGGCATTGGCCGAGCAGTATTTCGGGCGCCTGCTGGAGCAGGCGCCCGACGACGCCGAAGCGCTGCAGTTCGTTGCCAGCCGCCATCTGGCGCGGGGAGACACCAGCCRCGCGCTGGCCATGCTGGCGGCCGCGGCGAAGGCGCATCCGGAACATCCGGATCTGCTGCACCAACTTGGCGTGGCACAGACCGTCGCCGGCGACCTGAGCGGCGCCGCGGCAAGCCTGCGCCGCTGCGTGGACATCGCGCCCAACATGTTCGTGGCGCGCCTGCGCCTGGGCATCGCCCTGGAACAGTTGGGCGAGATGCAGCGTGCGCTGCTCGCCTATTTCGGCGCGGTCAATGCGGCCCAGGCACAGGGGCGCTGGATGAGCGACGCCACCACGGCGCCAGGGCTGCGCCAGGCCGTGCAGCACGCCATGCGTTTCATCGACGCCGGCCGTCGCCGTACCTTTGATGCGGTGCTGGAACCGATGCGCGCGCGCTATGGCCGCGACGCCCTGTCCCGTGTGGAAGACTGCCTGGCCATCTATCTGGGCGAGCGTCGGGCGGAGCTTCCCGATCCCCGGCAAAAGCCGAAATTCCTGTATTTCCCCGGCGTGCCGAGCCAGGCCTACTACGGTGCCGAACGCTTCCCGTGGCAGGCCGACCTGCAGGATGCCACCGAGGTGATCCGCGAAGAACTGCAGTCTGTGCTCGCGGAAAATCGTCCATTCGAACCCTTTCTCGGCGAACAGACGGAAGAAGGGCTCAAGGGACATCTGCGCTCCTCGGGCGAACAGCCGGCCRCGTGGGATGCCTTCTTCTTCTATCGCCACGGCGACCGCTTCGACGAGCATCACCTGCGCTGCCCGCGCACCTCGGCAGTGCTGGAGCGCGCGCCGCTGGTGCGCATCCGCGACCACGCGCCGGAAACGCTGTTCTCCGTGCTGCGGCCGGGCACGCACATCCTGCCGCACCGTGGCGTCACCAATACGCGACTGGTCACGCACCTGCCCCTGATCGTGCCGCGCGATTGCGCGATCAACGTGGGCGGCGAGCTGCATGCGTGGAAGGAAGGCCGCTGCGTCACCTTTGACGACACTTTTGAGCACGAGGCGTGGAATCGCAGCGACAGCACGCGCGTGGTGGTGATCCTCGACAGCTGGAATCCCGACCTCACCGAGGTCGAACGCATGGCCGTCACCGACCTGGTCGAGACCATCGGGGATTTCAACCGCGCCAGCGAAGTCGCCGTACCGGGGGAATGACGGCAGCGGAAGGGCTAGACTCAGCCGACGCCGGCTGCCTGTGTGTCGTACGCCAGGCGCACGCGGGCGGCGGGGCGGGCGCGTACCGCCTGGCACTGCGCGCGCAGGTCCTCGTAGGAGGCCAGGCGGCCTTGTAGCCAGCGCTGCATCCGGGGGCCAAACAGGCCGTCCACCTTGGGATCGGCCTCGCGCAGCTGGCCTTCGATGGCCGAGATCTTCCACGG
>NZ_JBFTRY010000151.1:0-8448 GCF_056399745.1 Dyella sp. 01N36 | reverse complement strand
CGGTTGTCCACATAACGCAGCGCCGCGCCGGCCTTGGACGGGCTGCAGCTGTACGGGAAGCTCACGCGGCCTTCGCCGTGCGCCACCGCCACCGGGATGCGCGAACCGGCCATGCCCTTGAAGAAGATGCTCGGCGAATCGAGCACTTCCACCGTGGCCAGACGGGCCTCGTACTGCTCCGACGCGTTGCGCAGGAACTTCGGCCAGTGCTGCGCACCGGGGATGATGTCCTTGAGCTGGCCCATCATCTGGCAGCCGTTGCAGACGCCCAGCGCAAAACGCGAAGTGTCGGCAAAGAACGTGCTGAATTCCGCGCGCAGGTATTCGTTGTAGAGGATGGAGGTGGCCCAGCCGCGACCCGCACCCAGCACGTCGCCATAGGAGAAACCGCCGCATGCCGCAAAGCCGCGGAAGTCGGCCAGCTTGATGCGACCGCTGGCCAGATCGGACATATGGACGTCCACCGCATCGAAGCCGGCACGCGTGAACGCAGCCGCCATTTCGACCTGGCCATTGACGCCCTGCTCGCGCAGCACCGCCACGCGCGGGCGTGCGCCCTTGGCGATGTACGGTGCGGCGATGTCGTCGACCGGCTCGAAGCTCAGCTTCGGATGGATACCCGGGTCGGAGTCGTCCAGGCGCCAGGCGTTTTCGGCATCGGCCGACGCCGGGTTGTCGCGCAGGCGCTGCATGGCGTAGCTGGTTTCGTTCCACGCTTCGAACAGCGTGCGCCAGTTCCACTTGAACATGGTGTCGCCGTTGTGGAACAGCTTGATGCCGAGCTTTTCCTTTGGACGTCCAATGCGGTACGCCATGCTGGTCAGGCCATGCTTGACCAGCAGCGCCTCGAAGGCTTCGCGATTGGCCGAGGCCACCTGCATCACCGCGCCAAGTTCTTCGTTGAACAGCGCGCGCAGCGTCGCTTCCGCCCAGCCGTCCAGCTGAATTTCCAGACCGCAGTGACCGGCGAACGCCATTTCCAGCAAGGTCACGATGACGCCGCCGTCGGAACGGTCGTGRTAGGCCAGCAGCAGACCGTTCGCGTTCGCTTCCTGCACCAGGTCAAACAGCGACTTCAGGCGCTTGGCATCGTCCAGATCCGGCGGCACGCCGCCGCCGCGGTTGAACACCTGGGTCAGCGCGGAACCGCCGAGGCGATCGCGGCAGGCGCCAAGATCCAGCAGCCAGAGTTCGGAGTCGCCGCGATCCAGGCGCAGCTGCGGCGTGAGCGTGCGGCGCACGTCGGTGACGCGCGCGAAGCCGGTGATGACCAGCGACACCGGCGACACCGTCGACTGCATGGTGTCGCCATCCTTCCAGATCGTCTGCATGGACAGCGAGTCCTTGCCGACCGGAATCGAGATGTCGAGCTCCGGGCACAATTCCATGCCCACGGCCTTCACCGCGTCGAACAGTGCCGCATCTTCGCCGGGGAAATTCACCGCCGCCTGCCAGTTGGCCGAAAGGCGGATTTCGCCCAGCGAGGCGATCGGTGCGGCGGCAAGATTGGTGATGGCTTCGCCCACGGCGAGGCGGGCGGCGTCCGGGCTGCTCAGCAACGCCACGGGTGCGCGCTCGGCCATCGCCATCGCTTCACCGGTGTAGCTGTCGAAATCGGTGACGGTCACGGCGCAATCGGCCACCGGCACCTGCCASGGRCCGACCATCKGGTCGCGCACATTGAGGCCRCCSACGGTACGGTCGCCRATGGTGATGAGGAAGCTCTTGCTGSCCACGGTSGGSWGGCGCAGCACGCGCATCAGCGCTTCGTCCATGCTGATACCGGCCAGATCAGGCAAGAGATCGACGCGCGGCTTCAGGCGCTTGGCATCGCGATGCATGCGCGGCGGCTTGCCGAACAGCACGTCCATCGGCAAGTCGATCACCAGCGTGTCCGTGCGCGGATCGTGCACCACCAGGCGACGCTCAGCCGTRGCGTCGCCGACCACTGCATAAGGGCAGCGCTCGCGCTTGCAGTAGGCCTCGAATTCGGCGAGATCCTCCGGCCCGATCGCGAGCACATAGCGCTCTTGCGATTCGTTGCTCCACACCTGCATCGGCGACAGCGAAGGGTCATCGCACGGAATCTTGGACAGGTCGATGCGACCGCCCACACCGGCGTCGTTGAGCAACTCGGGAATGGCGTTGGACAGACCGCCTGCGCCTACGTCGTGCACGCTGACGATGGGGTTCTTGTCGCCACGCGCCCAGCAGCTGTCGATCACCTGCTGCGCGCGACGCTCCATCTCGGCGTTGTCGCGCTGCACGGAAGCGAAATCCAGCTCCTTGCTCGACGTGCCCGAGGCCACCGAGGAGGCCGCGCCACCGCCCAGGCCGATCAACATGGCCGGGCCACCGAGCACGATCACTTTGTTGCCCGGCTGCACGTCGCGCTTCTGCACATGGTCGGCACGGATATTGGCCAGGCCGCCGGCGATCATGATCGGCTTGTCGTAGCCACGGCGCACGCCCGCTTCACCGGTCTCGTGCTCGTACGTACGGAAGTAACCGCCCAGCGCCGGACGGCCGAATTCGTTGTTGAATGCAGCGGCGCCCAAGGGGCCGTCGCGCATGATTTCGAAGGCAGTCGCCATATGCGGCGGCAGCGGGCGATCCACTTCCCACGGTCGCGGCAGGCCAGGAATGCGCAGGTCGGACACGGAGAAACCGGTCAGGCCGGCCTTGGGCTTGGCGCCACGGCCGGTGGCGCCTTCATCGCGGATTTCGCCGCCGGCGCCGGTGGCCGCACCCGGCCACGGCGCGATGGCCGTGGGATGGTTGTGCGTTTCGACCTTGATCGCATAATCGATGCGCTCCGGATGYGAACGCCACACACCGTCCTGATCGGTGAAGAAGCGCTTGCCTTCGGAGCCTTCGATCACGGCTGCGTTGTCCTTATAGGCAGACAACGTATGAGCCGGCGAATGCTGGTGGGTGTTCTTGATCATGCCGAACAGGCTCTTGTCCTGAGCCTCGCCGTCCAGCGTCCAGCTGGCGTTGAACACTTTGTGGCGGCAGTGCTCGGAATTGGCCTGCGCGAACATGAAGAGTTCGGCGTCGGTCGGATTGCGACCCAGTTCGGCGTAGCGTGCGACCAGGTACTCGATCTCGTCGTCCGCCAGCGCCAGGCCAAGTTCCCGGTTGGCCACGTCCAGCGCGGCCTTGGGATCGCTGCCCAGCTCGATGTAGACCACCGGACCGGGCTGGCCACCGAGGAACAAGCTGTGCGCCTGGCTCAGATCGGTAAGCACCGACTGCGTCATCGCGTCATGCAGAACGGCAACGACGGCGTCGTACTGCGCGCTGCCAATGGCCGGCAGACTGGCGACCTGCCAGGCGACGCCGCGCTCGACGCGGCGCACGTCAAAGCCGGCGCCATGCAGGATATCGGTGGCCTTGCTGGACCAGGGCGAAATCGTGCCCAGGCGCGGAACCACCCATAGCGAGGCGTGTTCGGGCTTGCCTTCTTTGGCTTCGAGCACTTCCAGCAGGCGGCGATGCTGCTCGCCCTCCGGCTCGCGGTCGGCGTCGATGAAATAAATAAACCACGACGCCTGCACACGCGTGCCACGGTGAATGGCTTCCAGGCGTGCGTTCAGACGTTCAAGGCGAAAAGGGGAGAGGGCGCTCTGCCCGTCGAGTGCGATCATGCGGGGACAGGAGGTAGGCGAAAACGCCGATTGTACCTCATAGCGCATCAACACTGCCGCGACGCAGCATCGCGACCGTTCGGGCGACGCTGGCACTCCAACGCCGCCCAGTCAGTCTAACTCAATGAATCTACGGCCAATTGCCGCATGCCAGGGGCACAAAGCCGCATCGGTCGCCCGACATCAGCCGCCGGTCTTAAGCGCCTGCAACAGCTGCTCGGGCGTCACATAGCCGCCGACCATCGAACCATCGGCCGCAATGATGGTGGGCGTGCCCGACACGCCGAGCTTCACGCCCAGGTCGAATTCGTCCTTCACCGGGTTCGGACAGTTGGTGGCCTTGGGCGCCTTGCCCTGCTTGGCCGAGGTGAACGCGGCCTTGCGGTCGCTGGCGCACCACACCGAGACCATCTCGTTATAGGTGGGCGTGGTACGGCCCGCCTCGTTGATGACGCCTTCGCGCGGCCAGGCGATGTACTCCACCGCGATCCCGGCCTTGTTGAAATCGGCCATGTGTTCGTGCAACTGACGGCAGTACGCGCAGTTGACGTCGGTGAACACGGTGACGCGATAACGCGGATTGGCCGGCGCGAACACGATGCGGTCGGCCTCGGGCACCTTGGCCAGCTCGGCCTTGCGGAACTCGGCCCAGCCATCCTCGGTGATGTTCTTTTTCCTGCCCAGGTCGATCAGGTCGCCATTGAGCATGTACTTGCCGTCGCTGGACACATAGACCAGATGGCCCGAGGCGATGACCTGGTAAAAGCCCTGCATCGGTGCCGGACGGATCGAGTCGATGCTCGCGTTGGGCACCAGGCCTTGCACGGCACGGCGAATGGCGGCTTCCGACCCGGTGGCCACAGCGGCGGGCGCAGCGGTGGCCACACCAGTCGCACCCGTTGTGCCGTCCGGCGCGGCGCAGGCATTGAGTGCCAATCCGCCGACGCACAGCGCCAGCAACCATTTCTTGAACATCGCAGACCTCGTGGACATGCATTTCCCCGTGGGGGAAACGTGGGGGAAAGCCATTCTCGCACAGGCGCCTGAATGCGGATGCGGGCCGTTTGGCACAGCCGCGGGTCGGTCAACCGCGCGGATGGTGCTGGGCGTGCAGCCGCTTGAGACCTTCCTTGGCGACCAGCGTATAGATCTGCGTGGTGCTCAGCGCGCTATGGCCCAACAGCAWCTGCASCRCGCGCAGGTCKGCGCCGTGGTTGAGCAGGTGGGTGGCRAAGGMATGCCGCAGCACATGCGGCGAAATGCGCTTTGAGACGATGCCTACCTGCACGGCGTAGCGCTTCACCAACGTCCAGAACATCTGCCGCGTCATGCCCACGCCGCGGTTGCTGAGAAACAGCGCCAGAGGCTGGCGGCCGCGCGCGAGCGACGGGCGTGCCGCAGCGAGATAGGCCTCGATGCGCTCGGCCGCCACCTCACCGATGGGCACCAGGCGATCCTTGCCGCCCTTGCCGGTGACCCGCACGACGCCTTGGCGCAGGTTGAGCGAAGCCAGCGGCAACTGCACCAGTTCGGATACGCGCAAGCCCGAGGCATACATCAGTTCCAGCATCGCGCGATCGCGCAGACCCAGGGTCGTGCCAAGATCCGGCGCATCCAGCAGGCCCTCGATCTCGCGCTCGGCCAAGGCCTTGGGCAGGCTGCGCGGCATCTTGGGACGCTCGATCAACAGCGTGGGATCGTCGAAACCCGGTTCGGTGCGCGCGACATGGGCGTAGTAGCGACGAAACGCCGACTGCCGACGCGCCAGCGAACGCACCGCCACCGGCTGGCTGCCGTGATAGGCGGACAAGTGCTGACGCTGCGCGCTGCGCAGGCTCTGCCCCTGCGAGCCCAGCCAGCGCGCGAGACTTTCGAGATCGCTGCGGTAAGCCTCCAGCGTGCGGTCGGACAATCCATCTTCGGACCACACGCGCTCGATGAAAGCATCGATGCTGCGACGGTCGGCTTCGGCGATACTGGGTTCTTCTTGCTGCATGGACGCGATGCTGGCTGCCCGCCTCGCCACGTGCAAGCGTTCCCTACGCAGGCTGCCGTTTCGATGACTTCCAGCACCGCCACCGATATCTATTGCCCGCTGTGGCGCCGCCTGTTCGCCCTGCTCTACGACCTGCTGGCCGTGGTGGCGATCGTGATGGTGGTCGGTTACGTGTGCCAGCGCGTCACCGGCGGCAACCTGATCAGCACCGACGGGCACGCGCACATCGCATGGTGGTATCAGCCGCTGCAGGCGCTGCTGGTATCGGCCTATTTCATCGCATCGTGGTTGCGCGGCGGACGCACGCTGGGCATGCGCCCCTGGCGCATTCGCGTCAGCAACGAGCAAGGATTTGGCATCACGTTCACCCAGGCGCTCGTGCGATTGCTCGTGGCGGCAGCGCCGATGGGCTTGCTGGTACTGGCGCCGTGGATCGGCACCAGGGCGGCACTGTGGGCGATGGCCGCCGCATGGATCGTCTGGTTTGGCGTATCTATTTTCGATCCGCGTCGACGAGCGCTCCATGATGTGATCGCGCGCACGGTTTTGCGCAAGTAAGGAAAGCTTCACATGAAAGTGAGGTGGATTCGGGCAACACTGTTATATGCCCTCGCTTGCCTTACCCCGTCGCGACGCCACCGAGCTTAAACGCATCAATCAGGCGTTCTACGACTCGCTGTGGTCAGGCTCGCGACTGGTCGATCCCAGCCGCTTCAATACCTGGCCGATGGTGCGCGAACTGGCCATGGCGCTGCCGCGCCGCTTGGAAGTGGCGCCCGGTCTGCGGCCGCGGCTGCCGATCGATGGCACTTACTTCGTCGACATCAGCACGGCCGCCCTGGGTGAACTTCGCTCGCACGGCGCCAGTGCCGCGCGCGCCAACATCAGCGCCCTGCCCTGTGCCGACGCCAGCTTCGATCTGGTCTGCGCGCTCGACATCCTTGAGCACGTGCTGGACGACGACAAGGCGCTGCGCGAGCTTTCCCGCGTTGCAGCACCCGATGCCCGCATGCTGCTCTCCGTGCCACTGCACGAAGCGGCCTGGACCGAGTTCGACGAGTTCGTCGGCCACTACCGCCGCTACGAGCCCGCCCAGATTCTGCGCAAACTCGAGTCCAATGGATGGACTATCGAGCAGAGCGCCATCTACGGCATGCAGCCCACCTCCAAGACCTTGCTGGGCCTGGGCCAGTGGTATCTCACCCACCAGCGCGAGCGCGCCCTGTGGTGGTACAACCGGGTGATCATGCCGCTGGGCCTGCGCCTGCAGAAGCCGCTGCGCTGGCAGCGCGGCATGGCCGACTGCGACGGCGTGGACGAATTGCTGCTGCTTTGTCGCCGCGTCTAAGCACCTGATTCAGCAGGATTGAGACAATGCGGCGGCGCAGCACGACTGCGCCAAAACCGGGTAAGATGGTTTTCTCTGACGCTTCCCGGTTCCACCCCGATGCTTTATCAGATCCATGAGTGGCAGCGCGCTTTCCTTGGCCCGCTGAGCCACTACGCCGAAGCCAGCGCCAAGCTGCTGAGCGACATCACCAGCCCGTTCTCGCATCTCCCGGGTGCGCCGCGCATGGCCGCCGGCTACGAGCTGTTGCACCGTCTGGGCAAGGAATACGAGAAGCCCGCGTTCAACATCCCGCAGGTGACGGCGCACGGTCAGGAAATTGCCGTGATCGAGCGCGTGATGCTGGACAAGCCGTTCTGCCAGCTCAAGCGCTTCAAGCGCTTCAGCGACGATCCGGAAACCATCGAGAAGTTGAAGAACGACCCGACCGTGCTGGTCGTCGCGCCGCTCTCCGGCCACCACGCCACGCTGCTGCGCGATACGGTGAAGACCCTGCTGCAAGACCACAAGGTGTACATCACCGACTGGGTCGACGCGCGCATGGTGCCGACCAGCGCGGGGCCGTTCCATCTGGACGACTACGTGGCGTACATCGAGGAATTCATCCGCCATATCGGCGCCGAGCGCGTGCACGTCATTTCCGTGTGCCAGCCGACCGTGCCGGTGCTTGCCGCGGTGTCCCTGATGGCGGCGCGCGGCGAAGCCACCCCGCTCAGCATGACCATGATGGGCGGCCCGATCGAGCCGCGCAGCAATCCGACCGGCGTCAACAACCTCGCCACCACGCGACCGCTCAGCTGGTTCCGCGGCAACCTCATCCACACCGTGCCGCCGAACTATCCCGGTACTGGTCGCGAGGTTTACCCGGGCTTCTTGCAGCACGCCGGCTTCATCGCGATGAACCCGGGCCGCCACCTGAACTCGCACTGGGATTTCTACGAGAACCTGCGTCGCGGCGATCAGGATGATGCCGAGGCGCACCGCAAGTTCTACGACGAATACAACGCCGTGCTCGATATGCCGGCCGAGTATTACCTCGACACCRTCGCCACCGTGTTCCAGCAGTTCCTGCTGCCGCGCGGGCTCTGGGATGTCTCCGGCGAACGCGTGAAGCCTGCAGCCATCACCAAGACCGCGCTGTTCACCGTCGAAGGCGAGCTGGACGACATCGCCGGCCTTGGCCAGACCGAAGCGGCGCATGATCTGTGCAGCGGCATCCCTGCTGACCGTCGCGAACACCGCGTGGTCGAAGGCGCTGGCCACTACGGCATTTTCAGTGGTCGTCGCTGGCGGCAGACGGTGTATCCGCAGGTGCGGGATTTCATTCGCAAGTTCGATAAGCGGGCTGCCTAAGCCTGCTTTTTGYCCCTCTCCCGCCCTGGGAGAGGGCTCCGCGTGTCTGTGGGAGCGCACCCTGTGCGCGACAGCCACGCCGCGGTGTACCGCTCGGTAGG
>NZ_JBFTRY010000150.1:0-8474 GCF_056399745.1 Dyella sp. 01N36 | reverse complement strand
GCCCATGACCATGCCCACGGTCATGCGCATGGTCACGACCACGCGCATGGCGGCATCAGTGGTCGCGAGAAGAAACTGATCTTCGCATTCGTGCTCACCACCGTGATGATGGTGGTGGAAGCGGTTGGCGGTTTCTGGTCCGGCTCGCTGGCGCTGGTGGCCGACGCCGGCCATATGCTGATCGACTCGCTGGCGCTGCTGCTGGCCGTGGCCGGCGCATGGTTTGCCCGTCGACCGGCCGACGCGCGTCGCAGCTACGGTTACGGGCGTCTTGAAGTGCTCGCCGGCTTCGTCAATGCACTCACCCAGTTCGTACTGGTGGCGTTTATTGCGTACGAAGCGGTGACGCGCCTGTTCGAGCCCACCCATATCCTGTCCGGCATGATGCTGGTGGTCGCACTGATCGGCCTGGTGGCCAATGTGCTGGTGCTGAGCACGCTGCACGGACACGCGCACGACGACGTCAACCTCGCTGGCGCGACGCTCCACGTGCTGGGCGACCTGCTCGGTTCGGTGGGCGCGGTCGCTGCCGCGCTGCTGGTGCGCTGGCTGAGCTGGAACTGGGCCGATCCGGTGCTGTCGCTGCTGGTGTCGCTGCTGATCCTCAACAGCGCGTGGCGCCTGCTGCGCCGTTCCGCGCACATCTTGCTGGAAGGCGTGCCCGAGGGCATGGATACCGGCGATGTGGCGGAGGCGCTGCGTGGCGCCGACGCAAGCATCCGCGATGTGCATCATCTGCACGTATGGCAGCTCGCTTCGGGTTCGCGCATGGCAACCTTGCACGCTGAATTGCACGAGGGTGCGAGCAGTGTGACGGCGATCCGATCCATCAACGGCGTGCTGGCCGAACGCTTCGGCATTCAGCACGTTACGGTGCAGATCGACGTCGAGCGCTGTCCCGACGAGCTGCGCGGCTGCGCTGGCCCCGGTTGTCGCTGACTATTGCGCTTTGGGCCGTCGCTGATACGATGGTTGGCCGTATTCACCCTAACGAATCAAGGAGTTCCCTCATGGGCAAGGGCGATCGCAGGACCCGTCGTGGCAAGACCTACCGTGGCAGCTACGGCAATAGCCGCGCTCACTCGCTGCAGCCGGCCGTAGCCGGTAGCAAGACGACCGTGACCAAGCCGGCTGCCGCCAAGAAGGCCGCGCCGAAGAAGAAGTCGGCCTAAGCGCCTGACTTCACAAGAAGGCCCCCGCTGAGCGGGGGCTTTTTTTTGCCTGAAAACCGCTCAGGCGGCCGCCTGGGCCTCGCCGCCGATGAACACCTTGCGCAGGGCATGGCTGCCGCCGATCCAGTAGCACAGCTCCGCAGGCTGGTTCACGTTCCATACGGCCAGATCCGCCCGCTGTCCGGGCGCAAGCGTGCCACGGTCGCTGAGACCGAGCGCTCGCGCTGCATGGACGGTGACGCCGCGCAGCGCCTCTTCAGGCGTGAGACGGAACAGCGTGCACGCCATGCCGGCGGCGAGCCGCAGCGAGAGCAGGGGCGAGGTGCCCGGATTGCAATCGGTAGCGACGGCCATGGCCACGCCATGTTCGCGCAAGCCGGCAATGGGCGGCAGCTTGGTTTCGCGCAACGCGTAGAACGCTCCCGGCAGCAATACCGCCACCGTGCCCGCGGCAGTCATGGCGCGCATGCCGCTGTCGCTGAGATATTCGAGATGGTCGGCGGACAAACCGTGATAACGGGCGACCAGCGCCGCGCCATCGAGATCGGAAAGCTGCTCGGCATGCAGCTTCACGGGCAAACCCAGCTGCGTGGCACGATCAAATACGCGGCGCGTTTCCTCGAGCGTGAAGCCGATGTTTTCGCAGAAGGCATCGACCGCATCGACCAGGCCGTCGGCGGCAAGCGCAGGCAGCATCTCGTCGCATACCAGGGATACATAGGTCTCGCGATCTTCGCGATATTCGGGCGGCAGTGCATGCAGGCCCAGAAAGCTTGTGCGCACCGTGATGCCCAGCGCTTTGCCCAGACGCCTCGCCACGCGCAGCATGCGGCGCTCGGTTTCCAGATCCAGCCCGTAGCCCGATTTGATTTCCAGCGTGGTGACGCCATCGGCCATCAATGCATGGCCGCGCGGCAACGCTTGGGCAAACAGCTCGTCCTCGCTGGCAGCGCGGGTGGCTTTCACCGTGGACACGATGCCGCCGCCGGCGCGSGCGATYTCTTCGTAGGTGGCGCCATTGAGGCGCAGGTCGAACTCATGCGCGCGGTTGCCGCCGAACACCAGATGCGTATGGCAGTCGATCAGGCCGGGCGTGACCACCGCGCCGCCGAGGTCTTCCACTTGCGATGCGAGCGAGCTGGCATCGCCTGGCAGCGACGCCTCCGGTCCTACCCATGCAATGCAACCTTGATGCATCGCGATGGCGCCGTGTTCGATCAAGCCATACGGTTTATCGCCAGCGAAAGTGGCCAGCGTTGCGTTGATCAGCAGAGAGTCCCAGCGTGGCGTCATGACGGTCGGTGATCAGTGGGTTTGTCAGGAGAAGTGGATTCCGGCGGAAGCAGGGGCGTCGCGGGATCTTCCACGATCGGTGGCGCATCGTTGAAGACTTCGTCGTCATGCGCTTCTTCAGCGGCACGTCGCGCGCGCTCCAGTTCATAGCCTTCGATCAGCTTGTCCGCCAGCGCGCGGTAGACCGGCTTGCGCGACAGCAGCGACGAAGCAGCGCGCGCCAGCAGGCAAGTGGCCATGATCGGCAAGACCATCTGCTGGTTGTCGGTAAGCTCCATCGTGATCACCGTGGCGGTGAGCGGCGCTTGGGTGACGCCGGACAGATAAGCGGCCATGGCGAGCAGGGCGACCGCGGACGGATCAACCCCCGGCAGGATGGCGCACAAGTTATTGCCCAGCCCCGCACCCACGGCCAACGCCGGCGAAAAGATGCCGCCGGGAATGCCTGCCCAGTACGAAGCGATGTTGCCGAGAAACTTCAGCACGCCAAAGCTGGACACCGTATCGGCGTGGCCTTGCAGGATGTCCTTGGCCTGCGCATAGCCGGTGCCGTACAAACCGGTATTCGTCAGCTGGCTGAGCAAGACCAGCGCAAGCCCGCAAGCTCCCGCAAACAGCACCGGCTGGCGTGCGCGCAGCCGACCGACGACACCGCGCAAGCCGGTATCGCTGGGCAGAATCAGGCGCGCGAACAAACCACCGGCCAGTCCACACACGATGCCCGTGGCGAGCACCGCCCACCATGCCTTGCCCAATGGCAGGCCGATGTCGAAATGGCCGAAGTAGGCGTAATTGCCGAGGATACCCAGCGAAACGAGGCCGGCGATGAAGACCGCGGTGAGCAGAATGCCGCTCACGCGATGTTCGAACGAGCCACTCATCTCTTCGATCGCAAACACGATGCCCGCCAGCGGCGTGTTGAATGCGGCCGCCAGGCCGGCAGCGGAGCCGGCGAGGATGAAACGCCCGGCGGCAGCAGGTTCGTCGAAACCGAAGCGACGTCCCAGCGAGTACAGCAAACCCGCACCCACGTGCACGGTTGGACCTTCGCGTCCCACCGATGCACCGCCAAGCAGTGCGGCAAGCGTGAGGCCCATCTTGCCGATGGCGATGCGCAAGGAAAGCAGGCTTTGCCGAAAACCTTCGTCCTCGACTTTCAGCGCGGCAATCGCTTGAGGAATACCTGAGCCTCGCGTTGGCCTGAGTGCTCCTTCTGTGAGCCACGCCAGCAGGGCAAACGTGACCGGTGTGATCAGGAAAGCCCAGAACCGGTTGCGCGTGACCACACCGTGGAACGTGTTGAACGCCCAGTCGGCCGCCTGGGTGAAGCCGATTGCCGCCAGTCCGACCAGCACCGCGCCGCCCCAGAACAGCACGCGACGCCGCCACTGGATCGGCGAAAACAATTCCGATCCGGCCAGTTGCTGGAAACGCCCGGCGACGGGCGACGGGCGGGCGGGTTCTTTGTCGGCGTCGCTCACGAGGACGGCTCGGACTTGCGGGTCCAGCGGGTTTCGTAAAGATCGAAACGGCGGTCCTTGAGGTTTTGCACGGCGCCGGCATTGCGTGCGCGCGCCAGGCTTTCCAGGTGCAGATCGGCGAACAGCACGGTTTCGATATTCGGGGTGGAGTCGGCGGCAATGCCGTCGCGTGCAAACGGAAAATCGCTGGGCGTCAGGATGCAGCTCTGGCCGTACTGGATATCGAAGTTGTTCACGCCTGGCAGGTTGCCCACGTTGCCGGACAGCACCACGTAGCACTGGTTCTCGATCGCCCGCGCCTGCGAGCAGTAGCGCACGCGCAGGTAACCTTCGCGCACGTCCGTGCAGAACGGCACGAACAAAATCAGCGCGCCCTGGTCGGTGAGATGACGCGCCACTTCGGGGAATTCCGAGTCGTAGCAGATCATCACGCCGATCGGGCCGCAGTCGGTCTGGATGGTGGCCGCGGTGTCGCCGCCGGTGATGTTCCACACGGTGCGTTCGCTGGGCGTGGGGTGGATCTTTTCCTGCTCATGGATCGAGCCGTCGCGCAGGCACACGTAGCAGACATTGTGGATGTCGCCGTTGGCCTGTTCGGTCGGGTGCGATCCCGCCACGATGTTGATGTTGTAGTGCACGGCCAGCCGGCTGAAGAGCTCCTTCACCTGCGGCGTGTACTGGCTGAGCATGCGGATCGAATCGACCGGCGACAGCTCCTCGTTCTCGATCGACAGCAACTGCAGCGTGATCAGTTCGGGGAAGGTGACGAAGTCCGCGTTGTAGTCGGCGGCGATGTCGGTGAAGTATTCGACCTGGGTGGCGAATTCCTCGAACGAGCGGATGCGCCGCTGCTGGTACTGCACGGAGGCGACGCGCACCATGTCGGGCAGGCGCTGCGTCGAGGGAATCGAGGGGATATCCGGGTGATCGAGCAGCTGCGGATTGCGCCACACCAGATGCGCCGCATAGCCCAGCGACTCATAGTCCGACGGCACATAGCCGCGCAGCAAGCCGACCACTTCGAATTCGTTGCTGAGCTGGAAGCTGAGCGTGAGGTCGCGGCGTTTRCCTTCGACCACGGCCTGCACATAGGCCTCGGCGCTGCCGTAGCGATGCAGATTGCGCGCAAGCCCGGGAATGCGTCCGCCGAACACGATGCCGCGCAGTTTCAGATCAGTGCACAGCCGCTTGCGCGCCTGGTATAGACGCTGGCCGATGCGCATATTGCGGTAATCGGGATGCACCACCACTTCCATGCCGTACAGCCAGTTGCCGTCGCGGCGATGGCGTGAGGCCATGCCGCCGCCGGTGATCTGCATCCATGTGTGCGGGGCGAGCGCGGTCTTCTCGTCGATGCGGAACGTGGCGCAATAGCCGACGATCCTCCCTTCGTATTCGACCACGAACTGGCCTTCCGGGAAGTGCGTCTGCTGGGAGCGCAGCATTTCCGCGGAGTGTCCCCATTCGGGCGTATAGACGCGGGCGGTGAGGTCGACCAGTGCGGGTACATCGGCGGCCTTGGCCTGCCTGACCAGCAGCTTGGGCGTGCGTTCCTGAGATTTTTTGGCCATTGCCGCATTATGCCGCAGCGATGTGAACGGCGCGGGGTGGCGAGCGGTTACACTCGAAGTCTGTCCTTACGGAGCTTGCTCATGGCAGCCACCATCCCGACCCGCTACGCCGCCGACCGACTCTGGACGCCGCAGGGCTGGAGCTCTGACGCCGTGTTGGATATCGATGATGGCGGCATGCTGGTCGAGGGATCGGGAGGGCACGCCGAGCGCCTCGGCCGTTGGGTGCTGCCCGGCATGCCCAACCTGCATTCGCATGCGTTCCAGCGCGCCATGGCGGGACTGGCCGAACGCAAGGGCAAGAGCGACGACAGCTTCTGGACCTGGCGCGAAACCATGTATGCGTTCGCCGCCACCATCGGCCCGGACGAATTGCAGGCCATCGCCGCGCAGCTCTACGTGGAGATGGTCAAGAGCGGTTACACGCAGGTCTGCGAATTCCACTATCTGCATCACCAGCCCGATGGCACGCCGTACGCGCAGCCCGAGGCGATGTCGCTGGCCTTGATCGAAGCGGCGCGCGAGGCAGGCATCGCGCTGACCTTGTTGCCGGTGTTGTACATGAGCGGCGGTTTCGATGGCCGTCCGCTGGCGCCGCGGCAATGCCGCTTCGGCCACGACGTGCCGTCCTATCTGCGCCTGCTCGAAAGCCTGCGCAAGCACGAGAGCGACAAGCTGCGTGTCGGCATCGCCTTGCATTCGCTGCGCGCGGTGCCGGAGGATGCCTTGCGTACGGTGCTCGCCAACGATGCGGCCAGTAAGTGCCCCATCCACATCCATATCGCCGAGCAGATCGGCGAGGTGCAGGATTGCCTGGCCACGCGCGGCGCGCGTCCGGTGGAATGGTTGTTTGATCACGCCCCGGTGGATGCACGCTGGACGCTGATCCACGCCACGCATTTGACCGACAAGGAAACGCTGCAGATCGCGCGTAGCGGCGCCGTGGCTGGTCTGTGCCCCACCACGGAAGCGAATCTCGGTGACGGGTTGTTTCCGCTGGCGGCTTATCTGGATGCGAACGGCACGCTGGGCATCGGTTCCGATTCGCATATCTCCGTGTCGCCGGTGGAAGAATTGCGTTGGCTGGAATACGGCCAGCGCCTGGCGACGCGTCATCGCAATATCGCCGGACGTCATCAGGGCGACAGCGTGGGCGAGACCTTGTGGCGCGCCGCCTTGCGCGGCGGTGCAACGGCTTCGGGATTGCCGATCGGCGAATTGCGCCCGGGCGCACGCGCCGATCTGATCGTGCTGGACGATCGCGCACCCTTGCTTGCCGCACGCGACGAACGTTCGCTGATCGACAGCTTCCTGTTCGCCGGCAACGCGCCGCTGGTGCGCGATGTGATGGTGGGCGGCGAATGGATGGTGCGTGGCTTCACCCATCGCGATGAAGACCGCATCGCCGCGCGCTACCGCACGGTGATGGAACGGCTCGCCCAGCAGCACTGACGCGCAAGGATCAAGTCAGCATGAACGGTGGCTGCGATTTCGATGAATCGCAGCCATCAAAAGCGGGTGTTCGCGTCATCGGGTTTTTCGAGACCGGCGTTCTCCGGATCAAACCCACCCGAAGGAGAACACCATGCGTCGACTCATGCTGATCGGTCTCGGCCTCGCCGTCATGTTCAGCGCGAGCGTGTCACTCACCGGCTGCGTGGTGGTGGCGCCGCGACCGCACTATGCAGCGCGGGTCTGGGTGCCGGCTTACTACGCCCCGGGCAATGTCTATATTTCCGGTCACTGGCGTTCGTGAGCCGTCGCCAGGACAGCGCAGTGCTGGCGCAGGTGCTCGATGAAGGCGCGTAACTTCGGGGGCACCTGCAGCCGGCTGGGGTAATAGAGATAGAAGCCGTCGAACGGCGGCAACCAGTCGTCGAGCACGCTTTGCAGGCGGCCATCGGCCAGCGCTGCACGCACGGAGGGTTCCACCATATGCGTGAGCCCCAGGCCGTCGATGGCAGCGCGTATCGCCATGCTGGGGTCGTTGGTGGTGATGGGGCCGTCCACGTCCAGTTCGAACCACTGTCCCTTGGACGCGCCCGTCGGGTGCGCAAACTCCCAGCGATAGATCGCGTTGCTGCTGAAACGGAAGCGCACGCAGTCGTGCGTGGACAAGTCGCGCGGATGGATGGGGCGTCCGTGCGCGGCGAAGTACGCAGGCGATCCCACCACCACGGCACGCTGCGGGCCGCCCAGCGGCAAGGCCACCATGTCGCGCGCCAGGCGTTCGCCCAGGCGGATGCCGGCGTCGAAACCATCGGCGATCAAGTCGGTGAGGCGGTTCTCGACCTGGATATCCAGCTTCACTTCCGGCCATGCGCGCATGAAGGAGGCCACGCAGGGGGCGATCAGGTGATCGAGCACCATCTGCGGTACGGCGATGCGCAGCGTGCCGGCGGGCCGGTCGCCGTGCTGGCGCAAGGCGTCGATGGCGTCGTCGATTTCGCTTAAGGCGGGGGCGATGCGTTCGAGGAAGGCGTGGCCCGCCTCGGTCAGCCCCACGCGGCGCGTGGTCCGGTGCAGCAGGCGCACGCCCACATGGTCTTCCAGCTGCCGCAGCGTCTGGCTGAGCGCAGAGGGGGTGACCTCCAGCTCAGCGGCGGCGCGGGTGAAGCTCCCATGGCGGGCGATCAGGCGGAAGGCGCGCAGGGCGGTGGCGTGGTCCTGAGCCATTAATTAGCCTCGCTTAATAAAGCATGCACAAGATGCGGATTTTTCCCCGTAATGGCAAGGCGCATGCTCTGCCCATCCGCACCAGCCACCATCACGGGAGTTCGCCATGTCGCTCGATGCCTACTACACCCTCGGTCGCTCCGGCCTGCGCGTTAGCCGCCTCGCCCTGGGCACCATGACCTTCGGTRACAACTGGGGCTGGGGAGCGGCGCAGGACACCGCCCGCGCCATGTTCGACCGCTATCTGGAGGCCGGCGGCAATTTCATCGATACCGCCGACC
>NZ_JBFTRY010000149.1:0-8501 GCF_056399745.1 Dyella sp. 01N36 | reverse complement strand
CATCTTCGGGTCGATCATGATCATGCGCACGTCCTTGGCGCTGGCCTTGTACAGCAGGCTCAACACCATGGCGTTCACGGCCACCGACTTGCCCGAACCCGTGGTACCGGCCACCAGCAGATGCGGCATCTTGGCCAGGTCGGCCACCACCGGGCGGCCGCCGATGTCCTTGCCCAGCGCCAGCGCCAGCGGCGACTTCATGGCGTCGTATTTGTCCGAACGCAGGATCTCGGAGAGATAGACGATCTGTTTCTTGGCGTTGGGAATTTCCAGGCCGATGACGTTCTTGCCTGGGATCACGTCGACCACGCGCACGCTGACCACCGAGAGGCCGCGCGCGATGTCCTTGTCCAGGCTCGACACCTGCGAACCGCGCACGCCGGCCGCAGGCTCCAGTTCGAAGCGCGTGATGACCGGCCCGGGATACACGCCCACCACCTTGGCCTCGATGCGGAAATCCTTGAGCTTCAGCTCGAGCTGGCGCGACAGCACTTCAAGCGTTTCTTCCGAGTAACCCGGGCCCTGCTCCGGCGCTTCGTCCAGCAGCGACAACGGCGGCAGTTCGCCCGGGGCGGAGGCACCGGTGAACAGCGGAATCTGGGTTTCCAGCTTGGCGCGCTCGCTTTTCACCACGGGCGCAGGTGCGGTTTCGATGCGAACCGGCTCGCGCTTGGCCTGCTTCACGGCCTCGGTCTTCTTGACGACCTCGCGCTCGGCGCGCGCCTGGCGGGCGGCCAGCACTTCGGGTGCCTCGCGCAGCTTGCCACCGAACCAGCCGGCGAGCTTCAGCACGCCCTGCCCGGTGAGGTCGGCCACTTTGAACCAGGACAGACCCGTCGCCAGCGTCACGGCGATCAGGAACATCGCCAGCAGCAACAGCGGCGCACCCTTGTCGCCCAGCGCATGCAGCAGGCCGCGACCCACCCACATGCCGATGATGCCGCCCACGCCCTGGGGCAGGATCGGCTCATCGTTGAAATTGAGATAAAGCAGCGCCGGCGCGGTGATGAAGAAAAACACCGAACCAATCAGGCGCAGCGACGGCTCCCACGGCTGCACGGTGCGCTCGCCGCGATGGCGCAGCACCTGCACGCCCAGGAAGAGAAGCAGCAACGGGAAGAAATAGGAAATCAGGCCAAAGATGTAGCGCAGCACATTGGCGATATTCGCGCCAATCTCGCCGCCGAAGTTGCGCGCGTGCTCGGCGGTACCCGCATGCCCCCAGCTAGGGTCCTGGTCGTTGTAGCTGAACAGGCAGACCAATAGATAAAGCGCCAGCGGCAGCAGCAGCAGCGCCCCGGCCTCGCGCAGACGGCGCTTCAGTTCTTCACTGAGGCCTTCGCGCTCTTGCTTGTCTTTCTTGACGTTCGCGGTACGCGGCACCGTGATCCTTATCCTGTTCATGAGTCCGGCCGCCAACGAGGACGGCCGGACGGTGTCACATCCGCCTAAGCGGCAGGCAAGACCTTAGATCATGCCCTTGAGCGCCGGATGAACCAGCTCGCCGCCGTCGACGTTGATGCCCCCGCGCAGCGGTTCGAACTGGCGCCATTCGTTGCCGGCGGCCAGACGCTGCACATACGGCAGGATAGCGGCAGAAATCGCCACCGACGAGGTCTGCGGCACGGCACCCGGCATATTCGTGACGCAGAAGTGGGTTACACCGTGCACGTCATAGGTCGGTTCCTTCCAGGTGGTCGGACGCGAGGTCTCGAAGCAGCCACCCTGGTCGATGGAGATGTCCACCAGCACGCTGCCCTTCTCCATGGTCTTGACCATCTCTTCGGTGACCACGCGCGGCGCCTTGGCGCTGGGGATCAGCACGGCGCCGACCACCAGGTCAGCGTTGGCGACTTCTTCGGCCACCGACGATTCATAGGCGTACAGCGCGGTGACGTTCGGGCCCATGGCCATCATCTCGGCCAGGCGATCCTGGCGCTTGTCGAACACCACCACGTTGGCGCCAGCAGCGGCGGCCAGTGCAGCGGCGTTGCCACCGGCAGCGCCGGCGCCCAGCACCACGACCTTGCCACGCGGGGTGGAGGCCATGCCGCCCAGCAGCTTGCCCTTGCCGCCCTGCGGACGATGCAGCAGCGTGGTGCCGATCTGGGTGGCGATGCGACCGGCGATCACCGACATCGGCAGCAGCAGCGGCAGGCCGCCGTTCTCTTCCACCGACTCGAACGCCACGCCGGTCAGGCCGATGTCGAGCAGGCTCTTGGTCAGCGCCGGCTCGGCAGCCAGGTGCAGGTAGCAGAACAGCTGGTGGTGCTTCTTGAGCAGGGCGAGGTCGCCGGCAACCGGCTCCTTCACCTTCACGATCAGCTCGCCAGCCTCGTACAGGGCAGCGGCGTCGGCGGCGATCTTCACGCCGACCTTGGCATAGGCCTCGTCGGAGAAGCCGCTCTTTTCGCCCGCGCCGGCCTGGATGAACACCTCGTGGCCACGGCGGACCAGATCGGCAGCAGCGGCGGGAATGAGGGCAACACGACCTTCGAGGGTCTTGGTTTCGGAGGGAATACCAATACGCATGGGGAGTGGATCCTGTGGGAAAGCTAAGTGGCAACGACGCCAGGCCGCACCCGGCCCGGCAAACCTCAAGGCCGGCAGTGCTTGAATCGTCCCGGCGTCTTCCCCATCCTTCCGGGTTCGGACGCCTCGTCTCCGTTCATGCCTTGCCGGTAGGTAGGAAACCGCCGCAGGTGATGGAGCGAATGACTGATGCAAGTCGCCAGCAAACCCGAAGGATTATAACCAAGATGGGCAGGCCGTTTTCACATTCCCGCGACGCCGCGCAAGCAGACCACCTTTGCGCAGTTGCAGCAAAGTCAACGAGATACAGCCCAACCTGCTGAAAACCAGCTAACAGCCCATATATGGTGTGGATCGCCTGACCACCATGCGCCTGAGCATGGTCCACCGGCTCCACCCCTGCCCTCACCATTCACGAACATCACCGCCCACCACGGCGGATAGAAGGAACGCATGAACGCATCCACCAAGCACAGCCGCCTGCTGATCCTGGGCAGCGGTCCCGCCGGTTACACCGCCGCCGTCTACGCTGCCCGCGCCAACCTCAAGCCGATGATGATCACCGGCCTGCAGCAGGGCGGCCAGCTGATGACCACCACCGAGGTGGACAACTGGCCGGGCGACGACAAGGGCGTGCAGGGTCCGGAGCTGATGCAGCGCATGGCGCAGCATGCCGAGCGTTTCGAAACGCAGATGGTGTTTGACCATATCCACAGCGTGGACTTGAAGCAGCGCCCGTTCCGCCTCAAGGGCGACTCGGGTGAATACACCTGCGACGCGCTGATCATCACCACCGGCGCCACCGCCAAGTACCTCGGCATCGCCAGCGAAGAGCACTACAAGGGCCGCGGCGTGTCCGCCTGCGCCACCTGTGACGGCTTCTTCTTCCGCGAGCAGGAAGTGGCGGTGATCGGCGGCGGCAATACCGCCGTGGAAGAAGCGCTGTACCTGTCCAACATCTGCAGCAAGGTTTATCTCGTGCACCGCCGCGACAAGCTGCGCGCCGAGAAGATCATGCAGGACAAGCTGTTCGAGAAGGCCGCGGCCGGCAAGATCGAGCTGATCTGGAACCACACGGTCGATGAAGTGCTGGGCGACAACTCCGGCGTCAACGGCGTGCGCGTGAAGGACATCAACACCGGCGAGACGCGCGAGATCCCGGTGAACGGTTTCTTCGTCGCCATCGGCCACCAGCCCAACACCGGCATCTTCGACGGCCAGCTCGACATGCACGACGGTTACATCAAGATCCGCAGCGGCCTGGGCGGCATGGCCACGATGACCTCGGTGCAGGGTGTGTTTGCTGCCGGCGACGTGGCGGACCATGTGTATCGCCAGGCGGTGACCTCGGCGGGGTTTGGCTGCATGGCGGCGCTGGATGCAGAGCGTTGGCTGGATCAGCAGGGTCCGGCGAGCTGAGTCTTCTGACCGTCAGCTTTTGACCGTCATTCCGGCTCGCGTCGGACTGACGGGATGGAAGACGGAGTTTTCTGTGGTTTTTGGAGCGCCGTGATCGAAGCCCGCTTCCACGACAGCATCGAACGCATCCCGGCCGAGGCCTGGGATGCGCTTCGGCCCGACGACAATCCGTTCGTCTCGCACGCTTTCCTCGCCCTGCTGGAACGAACAGGCTGCATCCGTCCCGATTGGGGCTGGCAGGCGCATCACCTTGGCCTGTATGAAGACGGCGCGCTCATCGCCGCGGCCCCGTTGTATCTGAAGGGCAACTCACACGGCGAGTTCGTGTTCGACTGGAGCTGGGCCAGCGCCTGGGAGCGCGCGGGCGGCGATTACTATCCCAAGCTGCTCAACGCCGTGCCCTACTCGCCCGTGCCCGGACCGCGCCTGCTGGCCGGCAACGACGAACGCACGGCAGAACGACAACAGGCATTGACCACCGCCATGCGCACCTTCGCCGAGCGCATGAACCTCTCCTCCGTGCATGCCAATTTTTTGTGCGACGACGAACTGGCGGCGTTCGAAAGCCCCTGGCTGGTCCGTTCCGATGTGCAGTTCCACTGGCATAACCATGCCTATGCGGACTTCGCCCAGTTCCTCGCTGCACTCAATCACAAGAAGCGGAAAAACATCCGCCAGGAGCGCACGCACGTGGCCCGCAGCGGCCTGGCGATCGAGATGCGCAGCGGCGGCTCGCTGAGCGTCGATGAGTGGCGGCATGTCCACGCGCTTTACGAGTCCACTTTTGACGCCAAGGGCAACCACGCCGCGCTGACGCGGTCGATGTTCCTTGGTCTGCGCGACGCGCTGGGCGATGCGGTGCAACTTGCGCTGGCGCGCCATGGCGAACGCATCGTGGCGATGGCGCTGTTCCTGCAAAGCACCGACACGCTGTATGGCCGCTACTGGGGCGCCGAGGTCGAGGTGCCGGGCCTGCATTTCGAGCTCTGTTACTACCAGGGCATCGAGCATGCGATCCGTCACGGCTTGCAGCGCTTCGAGCCCGGTGCGCAAGGCGAGCATAAACTCGCCCGCGGCTTCCTGCCGGTACGCACGCAGTCGCGGCACTATCTGGTGAACAAGAGTTTTCGCGATGCGGTGAGGCAGGCGCTGCAACACGAAGCCGAAGGCATGGACGACTACGCGCAGGAGCTGATGCAGCACAGCCCCTACGCACACCTGCCGGACGCCTGATTCCCTAGCCGATGGAGATGCCGACCACCTTGCCGTCGGCATCCAGCCTCACACCGAACGGAAGACTGTTGCCGGGGCCGAAATCGATCCGGTAGTCGTTCCAGGTGCCGTCCTTGTCGTGACGCTGCCCCTTGAAGATGAAGGACGACGGCTCGCCGAACGGCGACAGCTGCCTGGCCATGCGACCGGACAGGCCGGCGGCCAGCTTCGCTTTCAACTTGTCGCCGAAGGCCGAGGTGTCTTGGTCGCCGCGCTGCAATTGGCTGAACGCCTTGTGCACCACGGCCGTCGTCGCCGCATCTTCGCCAGCCGCAGGCTTGCGTGCCGTCGCAGCGATCTGCGGATACAAGGCCTCGAACGTGGCGGTCACCAGCATCTGGCCCGGCTCCGGATTGTCGCCGTTATTGGTGAAGGCAATGATCTGCACGTCCTGCTTCGGGAAATACTGATTGGACGTAGTGAAGCCGAACGAACCACCGGTGTGGCCGATGCGCGGCTGCTCATCGAGCGTGTCGATGAACAGACCCAGGCCGTAATCCGTGCTGCCCGGCGCAGGCGTCGTCATCAGCGCGTAGTCGGCGGGACGCACGATTTTTCCGCTGCGCAGCGCCACGTTCCAACGCTCCAGCTCATCCACGGTGGAGACCAGGTTGCCCGCTGCCCAGCCGACGGTGGCATGGATGGTGGGCGCCAACTCCAGCTTTCCGTCGGTGTGCCGGTAGCCCTTGGCCATGCCGGCGAGCTGCGCTTCGTCGGCCACGTTATACGTGTGAGTCATGCCGGCTGCAGCCAGCAGATGCGTTTTCACATAGTGTTCGTACGATTCCTTCGAGGTGACTTCGATCACCCGCCCCAGCAGCGCATAACCGCTATTGGAATAGGACCAGCGGCTGCCCGGCGGAAAATCCAGCGGCTTGTCCTTGATGCGCGCCATGATCTGATCGAACGATGCCGGCTTGACGGCCCACTGCTCGACGTCGGGTCCATCCAGATACTCCGGCATGCCGCTGGTATGGGAGAGCAGCTGCCTGAGCGTCACTTCCCTGGCGTGCGGCGCATCCGGCAGATAAGTCGCCAGCGTGGCGTTGATGTCGAGCTTGCCCGCTTCCTGCAACTGAAGAATGGCCGCGGCGGTGAACTGCTTGGTAATCGAGCCGATTTCGTAGGTCGTCGATACCGTTGCGGGCGTTTTGCGCTCGCGATCGCTCAGGCCATAGGCGTGGCGGTAGACGGCCACGCCGTCCCGGTAGATCGCGAGGGTGGCGCCAGGTGTGCCCGTGCGTTGCAGCACCGCCTGAACATTGCTGTCGATCTGTGTCGACACGGCGTGATCGAGCGCAGGAGGCGAGGCCATCGCCGCGGGCGCGAGACAAACCATCCACCAGCAAAAGCGACGAAGCATGCCCGATCCCTGGAGTTGTGAAAGTGAGGCATGCTAACCGCAAGCTCATGCCGGTAGCATGTACCGCAGATCCCGTATCGCCTCGACCCGCGCCCCATGATTCGATTGCCCCTGCTCGACGCGACCAGGCCCGAACACTTTCCTGATCCGCGCAAGGCATTGAACGATCCGAACGGCCTGCTGGCCTTCGGCGGCGACTTGTCGCCCCGGCGTCTGCTGGCCGCTTACGCGCAAGGCATCTTCCCGTGGTTCAACGAGGACGAGCCACTGCTGTGGTGGTCGCCCGATCCGCGCTGCGTCTTTCACACCAGCACCCTGCTGCCCAACCGCACGCTTCGACGCCGGCTGGCGCAGGTGGACTGGCGGGTTACGGTGGATCATGCGTTTCGCGACGTGGTGGAAGCTTGCGCCGCGCCACGCCCCGGCCAGAGCGGCACCTGGATCGTGACGCCCATGATCGACGCGTATGTGCGCCTGCACGAGATGGGTCATGCACACAGCGTGGAAGTGTGGGAGCACKACCGCCTGGTGGGCGGCATCTACGGCATCGCCGTGGGCCGGTTGTTCTGCGGCGAATCCATGTTCAGCCGCGAAAGCGGCGGCTCGCGCCTGGCGCTCACGGCACTGGCGAAACTGCTGCGCGCCTGGGACTTTCCCTGGATCGATGCCCAGGTGACCAATAGTCATCTGATGCAATTGGGCGCGGTGGAATACCCCCGCGCCCAATTCCTGCGAACCGTGGCCCAGTTGTCGCATCTGCCGGGACAGCCCGGCAGCTGGGCCTCGTTCACTGCCCTGGCACAGTTGACCGATCAGGCCGCTGCGGGCTGACGCGCCCGCGCCGCCTGATACGACGCGAGGATGTTCTCGCGCACCGGCGACTCTCCATCGGCCAAGACCTGCAACCACTCGTCCGTGCTCAACACGGCGGCGAACCGCGACTGCAGCACCACGCTGAACACGCGGTGGATCTCCTCGGCGCTCGCATGGCCGGCGCGATTGGCGTAGGAGACCGCACCCGATGCGTCCTGCACGAATTCCACGTTGATGCCGCGATCGAAGGCATGCTTGATGGTGGTGTCGTTGCAGTTGTGCGTCATGTAACCAACCACCGTCAGCGTGTCGATGGCGTGCTGCTCCAGCCATGCGCCAAGGCCCGTGTCGCTGAAGGCGCTCGGCAACGGCTTGCGAAACAGCGCGTCACGATGGCGGCGCTCGATCTCAGGATGCAGTTGCCAGCCGTCGCTGCCGTTGGCGAACGCCGGCGCATCGGCCGGTGAATCCTGCTGGATCACGATCACCGGCACGCCGGCCGCGGTGGCCGCATCCATGATCCGCGTGATGCGCGGCAGCGACTGGGCCGACGGCGGATATTCGATCTGCAGATTGCCCGTGAAGTATTCGTTCTGCACATCGATCACGATGAGGGCACGGCGCGGATGAATCGACATGGCACAACTCCTTGGGTTGGGATGCGTGCATGGTGCGTCGACGGGCACTTGCCAACGAGTGGCCCGAAGGACAACTATCGATGGTATCGGGCCAACTGGAATCGAGGTCATGCGTACGATCCGCGTCGCCGTGGTTGCCTTCGAGGGCATCCTCCCCTTCCATCTCTCCGTGCCTTGCGCGGTGTTCCAGTCGCCCACGCCGGAAGGTGCTTCGCCGTTCCGCCTGCGCGTGTGCTCAGCCGAAGGCGAGCAGATTTCGAGCGCCGCGGGATTCACCATCGGCACGCCTTACGGACTGGATGAACTGGGTCAGTCGGACATCATCATCGTGCCGTCCTGGCGCGATCCGGATGAAGTGCCTCCCGCCGCGTTGCTGCAACACCTGCGCAAGGCCGCCGCGCGCGGCAAGCGTGTGGTCGGCTTGTGCATGGGCGCGTATGTGCTGTGCATGGGCGCGTATGTGC
>NZ_JBFTRY010000148.1:0-8607 GCF_056399745.1 Dyella sp. 01N36 | reverse complement strand
CCTGCTGGTGCGCGCGTTCTGCCGCGCCGGTGAAGATGCGATCGCGATCCAGCCCCCCACATTCGGCATGTATGCGGTGAGCGCCCAGATTCAGAACGCCGGCATCGTAGCCGTGCCATTGCAGGCGGATTTCACGCTGGATGTGGATGCGGTGCTCGCCGCCGTCACGCCAGCGGTGAAGCTGGTGTTCGTGTGCACGCCGAACAATCCGACGGGGCAGTTGGTGCCCTTGCGTGACGTGACGCGTCTTGCTCAGGCGCTGGCCGATCGCGCGCTGCTGGTGGTGGATGAGGCCTATCTCGAATTCTCTGATGCGCCCAGTGCGGCCTCGCTGGTGAACCAGTTCGACAACCTCGCCGTGCTGCGCACGCTGTCGAAGGCATGGGCGCTGGCAGGCGCACGCATCGGCAGCCTGGTGGCCAACGAGGCCGTCATCGGCTTGCTTCGAAGCATCATCGCGCCTTATCCCTTGCCGCGCCCCTGTGTGGCATTGGCCATGCAAGCCCTGTCTGACGAGGGGCAGGCCGCAGCTCGTTCGCATATGGCCATCGTGCGCGAACAGCGTGAACGCATGCGTCGCGCGCTTGCGGAAATGCCTGGCGTCCGCGAAGTACTCCCTTCGCACGCCAATTTTCTGGCCATCCGCCACGATGACGCCGCCGCCGTCTATCAGTGCCTGCGAGACGCCGGCATCCTGGTGCGAGACATCCGCCGCTATCCGCGGCTGGGCGACGCACTGCGCATCACCGTTGGCTTGCCTGAAGAGAACGACCGGGTGCTCGAGGTGCTGCAGCAGACAGCGACGGCAACAGTGGACGGATCAGCCTCAGGACAACGTGCATGAGCCGCAAGATTCTCTTTATCGATCGCGATGGCTGCCTGATCGAGGAGCCGGAAGATTTCCAGATCGACAGCTTTGAAAAATTCGCCCTGCTGCCTGGCGTGATCGCTGCCTTGCAGCGCTGCGTGGCCGCCGGCTACGAGCTGGTGATGGTGACCAACCAGGATGGCCTGGGCACCGGCAGTTTTCCCGAAGAGGATTTCATCGGACCGCATGAACTGCTGATGCGCATCCTTGCCTCGCAAGGTATCAAGATCAGCGAGGTGCTGATCGACCGCAGCTTCCTGCATGAGCGCAAGGACACCCGCAAACCCGGCATTGGCATGATGCGCCACTACCTGGCGGACGACGGCTGGAGTCGCGCGGCATCGGCCATGGTCGGCGATCGCGAGACCGACCTGCAGTTCGCCGCCAACATGGGTGTACGCGGCTTCCAGGTGGGTTCCAATGGCCTCGGCTGGGACGAGGTCGCGCACCTGTTGCTCGACGCGCCGCGCCGGGCAACCGTGGAGCGCAACACGCGCGAAACGCGCATCGCGGTGAGCGTGAATCTGGACCAGACCGCGGAACCGCAGATCCACACCGGCCTGGGCTTCTTTGACCATATGCTGGAACAGATCGGCAAGCATGGCGGCTTCGCCCTCGCGCTGCGCTGCGACGGCGACACGCATATCGATGAGCATCACACCATCGAAGACTGCGCGCTGGCGCTTGGGCAGGCCTTGCGCCAGGCGCTGGGCGACAAGCGCGGCATTGGCCGCTACGGTTTCGTGCTGCCCATGGACGAAGCGCAGGCGAGCGCGGCGCTGGATCTGTCCGGGCGTCCGTATTTCGTCTTCGAAGGCCAGTTCCCGCGTGAACGCGTGGGCGATATTCCTACCGAACTGATTCCGCATTTCTTTCGATCCTTGTGCGAAACGCTGGGCGCCAATCTGCATCTGAGCGTGCAGGGCGACAATGCGCACCACATGGTGGAAGCCTGCTTCAAAGTGGTGGCGCGCGCCCTGCGTCAGGCGATACGACGCGAAGGCAGCGAGCTGCCCAGCACCAAGGGAGCACTGTGATGAGCGTGGTGCTGGTCGATGCCGGCGGCACCAATATCGGCTCGGTGCGCTATGCGTTGCAGCGCCTGGGTGTGGAGTCGTCGCTCACTGCGGATGCCGACACCATTCGCATGGCCGACAAGGTGATCCTGCCGGGCGTGGGCGCAGCAGGTCCCGGCATGGCGCGTCTGCATGAGCTCGGCTTGGTGGCGCTGATGCGTTCGCTGACGCAGCCGGTGCTGGGCGTATGCCTGGGCATGCAATTACTGTGTGAGCATTCGGAAGAGGGCGATACCGCGTGCCTCGGGGTGATACCTGCGACCGTGCGCCGCTTCACCGAGCAACCGGGCCTGCGCGTGCCACACATGGGCTGGAACCGCCTGCAGCGCCAACGTGAGCATGCTCTGCTGGATGGCCTGGACGACGGCGACTGGGCCTACTTCGTGCACAGCTATGCGGTACCCGCGGGCGACTACGCCCTGGCTCTCACCGATTTTGGGGGCGACTTCAGCTCGGTCATCGCACGCGGCAACTTCCACGGCATGCAGTTTCACCCGGAGCGTTCGGCCAAGGTCGGCGCCCGTCTGCTGAAGAACTTTCTCGAACTATGAGCTTTACCGTCATCCCCGCCATCGATTTGCGCGCTGGCCGCGTCGTCCGCCTCAAGCAGGGCGACTACGAGCAGCAGACGACGTATGACGTCGATCCGCGTTCGCTTGCCCGCGACTACGCGCAAGCGGGCGCCCAATGGTTGCATCTGGTGGATCTGGACGGTGCCCGCGGCGGCAGCCTGGAAAATCTCGCGGTGATCGAGGCGATTGCCAGCGACGGCATGCATATCCAGGCTGGCGGCGGCGTTCGAAGCGAAGCTGACGTGCAGCGGCTGTTCGACGCCGGTGTGTCGCGCGTGGTCCTTGGAAGCCTGGCGATTCGCGATCCGGTGATGGTGGAAGGATGGCTCGCGGCGCGCGGCGTCCATCGCTTCACGCTGGCCTTGGACACCTTGTATCGCGACAGCGCCTGGCGCTTGCCCAGCGCCGGCTGGACGGAGACGGAGTCCAGCACGCTGGACGAGCTCGCGCCGTGGTATGCACAGCGCGGCGCCAAACACCTGCTGTGCACCGATATCGATCGCGACGGCATGCTCGCCGGCTTCAATCTCGACTTGTACCGCTATCTGGCAGCAACGGTGCCGACGATGGCGGTGCAGGCCTCCGGCGGCGTCCGCTCGCTCGATGACATCCGGGCCGCACGCGATGCAGGCGCGAAGGGCGTCATCCTTGGTCGTGCGCTGCTCGAAGGCCGCTTCACCGTGAAGGAGGCACTGGCATGCTGAGTCGTCGCATCATTCCCTGCCTCGATGTGCGCGACGGCAAGGTCGTGAAGGGCGTGCGCTTCCGCGATCACGTGGTGATGGGTGAGATCGTGGATCTGGCGCTGCGCTATCGCGACGAAGGCGCGGACGAACTGGTGTTCTACGACATCACCGCCAGTCCGGAAGGGCGCAGCGTCAATCGCGGCTGGGTCGAGCGGGTCGCCAGCGTCATCGATATTCCGTTCTGCGTCGCGGGCGGTATTCGCAGCGTGGAAGAAGCGCGTGCCGTGCTGCATGCGGGCGCGGACAAGATCTCGGTCAATTCGCCGGCGCTGGAGCGCCCCGATCTTATCGACGAGCTGGCCGCAGCGTTCGGCGTGCAGTGCGTGGTGGTCGGCATCGACAGCCTGCGCGATGCAGATGGGGAGTGGCATGTGCGCCAGTACACCGGCGATCCCTCGCGCACGCAGGCGTTGCCGCGACGCACGCTGGACTGGCTGGTCGAAGCCCAGCAACGCGGCGCCGGCGAGATCGTGCTCAATTGCATGGGCAGCGATGGTGTGCGCCAGGGCTACGATCTGGAGCAGCTTGCCGCCGTGCGCAAGTTTTGCCTGGTGCCGTTGATTGCGTCCGGCGGCGCCGGCACGCCGGAACATTTTCGCGATGCCTTCCTCACCGCCGACGTCGACGGTGCGCTGGCCGCCAGCGTATTCCACTCCGGCGCCATTGCCATTCCCGCGCTCAAGCAGTCGCTTGCTGCGTGGGGCGTCGCTGTACGCACGTAACCACGCCATATCCGGTAATCACCATGAACGCCACTACGCTCGATCCCGACCAACTCGACTGGAACAAAGGCGACGGCCTGTTGCCCGCCATCGTCCAGCATTGGCTGACGGGCGAGGTGCTGATGCTGGGGTATATGAATGCCGAGGCCTTGGAGGCGACCCAGCGCATCGGCCAGGTCACTTTCTACAGCCGCAGCAAGCAGCGCCTGTGGACCAAGGGCGAATCGTCCGGGCATGTGCTGACGCTCAAATCGGTGCGCATGGACTGCGATGCCGATACGTTGCTGCTGCAAGCCGCGCCGCATGGACCGACCTGCCACAAGGGCACCAGCAGTTGCTTCGGCGAAGAAGTGCGACCGCCCTTGGGTTTCCTTGCTGAACTGGATGCGTTGATCGAGCAGCGACACACGCAGCGTCCCGCTGGCAGCTATACCACCAAGCTGTTTGAAGGCGGCATACGTCGCATGGCGCAGAAAGTGGGCGAGGAGGGCGTGGAGACGGCGCTTGCCGCCGTGGCGCAGGACGACGAAGCCTTGCTCAGCGAAGCGGCCGATTTGATCTACCACCTCACGGTGACGCTGCGGGCCCGCGGACTAGGCCTTTCCGACGTATCCGCCGTGCTTGCCCAGCGACATGCGACGAGTGTGTCGTCATAACCTCCCGGGAATGAGCCGCTTCACAACTGCACGGTTGGCTAGCACGGCCTTAACGGCTGCTGTGATTTCTTGTTACCCCATGCATTGACGTGCTTGCACTGCATGCGGCACGAAGCCGATGAGGCGACCGAGCCGCATCACGGTCTTGGGATGTGAAGGCTGTTTTCACCTGGGATTTCTTTCTGGGGGACGCAACGCGTAGTGATCTGCCTGCGGGCAGACCGCCAGGGGTTGGTGTCCCATTCGAGGATCGCGTTATGGCTGATGTGGCAGTGATCGGTGGTGGGGCGGCAGGCGCGGCGGCGTTCGGCGAGCTGCTCGCGCGATTCGATGGCGGCACGGTTCACTGGATCGTCGGTCAGCACGCACCGGGTCGCGGCGTGGCCTATGGCACCAGCGACAACCAGCACCTGTTGAACRTGCGCGCGGCCTCCATGGGCGTGTTCCAGGAGCATGCCGAGGATTTTCTCCAGCATGCATCGCGGCAGCTGGGCCAGGTGAAGGGTACGGATTTTCTACCGCGCCGGCTGTTTGGCGATTTCATCCAGGCGCAGGTTGGCGCGCGTATCGATGCGGCGCGCCRTGCCGGACGCAGTTTTCGTATTCACCCGCAGAGCGCGCGCGAAATCGTGCCGCGCGGCGAAGGCGGCTATGCGGTACGCGTGGGAGCCGATCGCTGGCTGGAAGTGGGTGATGTGGTGCTGGCGGTGGGCGCGCTGGCCCAACGTCCGTTGCGCACCGTCTCGACCACGGCGCTTGCCAGCGGCGCCTATGAACTTGACCCGTGGCGCCTTGATCGCCACCCGCAGGCGCCTCGTCGGGTGGTGGTGATCGGCACCGGCCTGACGGCGGTTGATACGCTGCTGTCGGCGGCCATCAGATGGCCGCACGCCGAACTGGTGGCGGTATCGCGCCATGGCCTGCTGCCGTTCAACCATTCGGCGCTGCCGTTGGCGCCGTATGCGCAGCAGGAGGCGCTCAATCAGGCTCTGCTGGCCAGCGACGGGGCCGCGGCCATGTTCCATCTGGTGCGTCGTGCACTGAGCGACGCTGGCGACACCGACTGGCGCAGCATCATCGACGGCATGCGTCCGATCAATGCCCGGCTCTGGCAGCAGCTCACGCATGCGCGGCGCCGCCAGTTCCTGCGGCATGCGCGCTGGATCTGGGAAGCAGCGCGTCATCGCATGGCGCCGGCCACGGGCGAGGCGATTTACCAGCTGCAGGAAGAGGGCAGGTTGCAGGTGCTGGCGGCACGCGTGCTCGATGTAGACGGCTCCGCGCCGCTGCAGGTGAGTTTGCGCGAACGGGCGACCCAATTGGTCAGCGTGCTGGAGGCGGACCTGGTGATCCAGGCGACGGGCCTGGACACCGCCGTGGCGTACGGCGCCCACGACCTGTTGTCGCAATTGCTGCGCGATGGTCTTGCCACCGCCGACCCCTTGCAGCTGGGCGTGCTGGCCCAGGCCGACGGCCAGCTGGTGCATGCCGACGGCCGCCTGCAACGCGGCCTGTACGCCATCGGATCGTTGTTGCGCGGCAACCTGTGGGAATGCACGGCCATGCCGGAGATACGCGCGGCAGCGCATCGTCTGGCCGTCCATCTGTCACCAGCCGTTGTCACGCGCGAGAGTGCGAGCGAGCTGCCCTGAAGCGCAAATCAGACGATTCTGCGCTGATATTGCGCAGGGTCGCGACATGAGGATATGCCATATTGCGATTTCGTCCGTTCCTCCGCCAACGCTAGTCTGCCGTTTCACCCTTCCGCAGGAGGCGCCATGAAGAAGTCCATCCTCGTACTGCTGGTCGCCATCGGCGTGCTGCTCACGGCCGCCGCTGCCGCCAAGGATGTCTCGCTGCTCAACGTTTCCTACGACCCCACGCGCGAGCTGTACCGCCAGATCAATACGGCGTTTGCCGCGCAATGGAAGGCGCAGCACGGCGACAGCGTCGCCATCCAGATGTCGCATGGCGGTTCGGGCAAGCAGGCGCGTTCGGTGGTCGATGGGCTGCCCGCCGACGTGGTGACCCTGGCGCTGGCCTACGACATCGACGCCATTGCCGATCGCGGCCTGCTGGCCAAGGACTGGCAGAAGMRSCTGCCGMACAACGCCWCGCCCTATACCTCGACCATCGTGTTCCTGGTGCGCAAGGGCAAYCCCAAGGGCATCAAGGACTGGGCCGATCTGGTGCGCCCGGGTGTGCAGGTGGTGACACCCAATCCGAAATCCTCCGGCGGCGCGCGCTGGAATTTCCTGGCGGCCTGGGGCTATGCGCTCAAGCAGCCCGGCGGCAGCGATGCGACCGCCAAGGCCTATGTGAAAGAGCTCTTCAAGCACGTGCCCGTGCTCGATACCGGTGCGCGCGGCGCCACCAATACCTTTGTGCAGCGTGGCATCGGCGACGTGCTGATCGCCTGGGAGAACGAGGCCCTGCTGGCCCAGCGGCAGTTGGGCAACAACGCGTTCGAGATCGTGGTGCCGTCGATCACCATCGTGGCGGAGCCGCCCGTGGCGGTGGTCGACAGCAATGTCGACAAGCACGGTACGCGTGCGGTGGCGCAGGCTTATGTGGAGTTCCTGTATTCGCCGCAGGGCCAGGAGATCGCCGCGAAGAATTTCTATCGCCCGCGTTCGCCCGAGCTGTCTGCGCGCTACGCCAGCCAGTTCCCGGTCACGCATACCTTCACGTTGAGCGATCTGTTCGGCGACTGGCGCCAGGCGCAGGCGAAGTTCTTCAACGATGGCGGTGTCTTCGATCAGCTGGGCGTGGGTAGCTGAGTTCATGCGTCGACGCGTGCTACCGGGGTTCGGCATCAGCCTGGGCTACGCGCTGGCCTATCTCGGGCTGATCGTCCTGCTGCCGTTGGCGGCCCTGGCGTGGAAAGCGTCGGGGATTGGTGTCGAGGGTCTGCTGCGCCTGCTGTCTTCGCCCCGCACGCTCGCCGCGCTGCGCCTGAGCGTGGTCGGTGCGGTGGTCGCAGCCCTTGTCAACGCCGTCGTCGGTCTTCTCGTGGGCTGGGTGCTGGTGCGTTATCGCTTTCCGGGACGCCRCCTGTTTGACGCCCTGGTAGACCTTCCATTCGCCTTGCCGACTGCCGTAGCTGGCATCGCGCTCACTACGCTGTACGCGCCCAATGGCTGGCTGGGACAGTGGCTCGAACCCTTGGGCATCAAGGTGGCCTATACGCCGCTGGGCGTGTTCGTGGCGATGGTGTTCGTGGGCTTTCCATTCGTCGTGCGTACCTTGCAACCGGTACTGGCATCGCTGGAGAGCGATGTCGAAGAAGCTGCCGAAAGTCTCGGCGCACAACGCTGGCAAACCTTCTTCCGTGTGATCCTGCCGATGCTTGCGCCGGCGTTGCTGACCGGCTTTGCGTTGGCGCTTGCGCGTGCCGTCGGCGAATACGGGTCGGTGATTTTCATCGCCGGCAATATCCCGATGCGCTCGGAAATCGCGCCCTTGCTGATCGTGCAGAAGCTCGAACAGTTCGACTACGCGGGCGCTGCGGCGTTGGGCGTAGCCATGCTGACGATATCGTTTGTCTTGCTGGTGCTGGTGTCCCTGCTGCAGCGCTGGAGCCATCGCTGGCAGGAGCGATCGCTATGAGCGCCGTGATGCGTTCCCGCCCGGTAGGGTGGCCGCGCCGCGTGGTGCACGTGGTGCTGATTGCCCTGGCGCTGGTCTTTCTCGTGCTGTTCCTGCTGCTGCCGCTGGCAACGGTATTCGTGGAGGCTTTTCGGCAGGGCGTGGCGCCATATCTGGAGGCGATCAAGCAGCCCGAGGCGCTGTCTGCCATCAAGCTCACGCTGCTGGTGGCGGTGATCGCCGTGCCGTTGAACCTGGTGTTTGGCGTGGCAGCTGCCTGGGCCATGACGCGCTTCGAGTTTCCCGGCAAGGCCTTGCTTGGCGCCTTTATCGACCTGCCGTTTTCGGTGTCGCCGGTGGTGTCGGGCCTGGTCTATGT
>NZ_JBFTRY010000147.1:0-8653 GCF_056399745.1 Dyella sp. 01N36 | reverse complement strand
CCTATATCCAGCGCGAGACTGCCAAGGTGCTGGGCGACAGCGTGGTGCTGGATTACCGTTTCGTCGATGACATTCCTTTGACCCGCAGTGGCAAGCGTCGCGTGACATTGTCGGAACTGGCATGAATATCACGCACGTGGTTGAAAACCTCAATCGCGGCGGCCTCGAGCGCATGGTGCTCGACCTGGTCCAGTTGCAGCAGCGGCAAGGCCATCAGTGCCAGGTGGTATGCCTGTACGACACCGGAGCGCTCGCGCACGAGCTCGATGCGGCGGGCATACCCGTGGTGGCCTGCCGCAAGGGACGCGGCATTGATCTGCGCGCGCTTGCCCGCGCCCGCTGGGCGATCGATCGCCACGATACCGATGTTTTGCACACGCATAACGCGGTGGCGCACTACCAGGCCGTTCTCGCCTCTTGCGGTCTCGATGTGCTGCGCATACTCAATACGCGCCACGGCATGGGCGCGGGCCAGCGTACCGGCCGCAAGGAGTGGCTTTATCGCCGGGCGCTCGCGCGCACCGACGTGGTGGTCACCGTCTGCGAAGCCGCGCGACGCAGCGGCGTCTCGCGCGGCATGTTGCCCAAGGCGATGACGCGCGTGGTGCCCAATGGCATCGCTGTTGATCGCTTCACTCCCGCATCGCGCGCCATGCGGCAGCACGTGCTTCACCTTCTTGGCCTGGACGACAGCGCCTTTCTTATCGGCAACGTCGGCCGGCTGAACTGGACCAAGGACCAGACCGGGCTGATACGCGCCTTCCGGCAGGTGCACGAGCAGTATCCGCACGCCGCGCTGCTGCTGATCGGCGACGGCGAACTGCGCGCCCAGCTCCAGGCGTGCGCAGCGGCGGAAGGCGTTCGCGACGCCGTGCATTTTCTCGGCGATCGCAACGACGTGCGCGACCTGTTGCAGGGGCTGGACCTGTTCGTGCTGTCCTCGGCCAGCGAAGGTTATTCCATGGCGCTGCTGGAGGCCTGCGCAGTAGCGCTGCCCATCGTTGCCACCGATGTCGGCGGCAACGGCGAGATCATCCAGAGCGGTCGCACGGGCCAACTGGTGCCTCCCGGTGACGCCGACGCACTGTCCGAGGCCATCCTGCTGCTGTTGCGCGAGCCGCATCGCGCCGCCGCGTACGGACGGGCGGCACGCAGCTGGGTCGAGCAGTACGGATCGCTGGAAGCCATGTCCGAGCGCTACGAGCGCCTGTACCAGGCCGTGGAGTACACGGCGTGAGCCTGAAGATACTCGTACTGACCAACTTGTTTCCCTCGCCGTGGGACCCGTTGCGCAGTCCGTTCAACCGGCAACAGTTCGAACGGCTTGGCCAACATCATGACGTGGACGTGATCACGGCCGTGGACTTTCGCGAGCGCTTCGGCCGCAAACGCCAGCCGTTTCGCGTGAACCACGTCAACAGTGAGCAGTTCGTGTTCTTCTATCCGCCGGTGATCGGCCGCCCGCTGCATGCCGCATGCTGGCTGGCCTCGCTGCTGGCGCAGAAATGGCGACGCCTGCGTCGCGTCCCTTACGACTGCATGTTGCTGAGCTGGGCCTATCCGGATGCGGCGGCGGCGAGCTGGGTGGCTCGGCATCTGGGCATTCCCTATGTGGTCAAGGTGCACGGCACGGATCTCAACGTGAAGGCCGAGCAAGGCTTGATCCGCCCKCAGATCCGCCAGGCCTTGCGCGGTGCGCAGGCCGTCGTGGCAGTAAGCCAGGCGCTGGCGGACAAGGCGATTGCGCTGGGTGTGGATCCGTCCCGGGTGCACGTGCTGTACAACGGCGTCGAACCCAATCTGTTTACGCCCGGCTCACTCAGTGATGCGCGCAGCAGGTTGTCGCTGCCGCAGGACGAACGCATTTTGCTCTACGTGGGCAACCTCAAGGACAGCAAGGGCTGCCTCGACTTGCTCGAGGCATTTCCACGCGTACTGGCCATGCATCCGGACGCGAACCTGATGTTCGTCGGCTCCGGCCCGAGTCGCGAGCCGCTACTGCAGCGCGCCGCCGCCCTGGGTTGCCAGGAGCGCGTGCGCCTCGTYGGCGCTGTCGAGCACGACGCACTCGGCGACTGGTTCCGCGCCGCCGACCTGCTGTGCCTGCCCAGCCATAACGAAGGCGTGCCCAACGTCGTGCTCGAAGCGATGGCCTGCGGCACACCCGTGGTCGCCACCCGCGTCGGCGGCATCCCCGAAGTATTGCCGGAGCACGCGGGCGTGCTGGTGGATGTGCATGATCGGATTGGTCTGGAGGGAGCGCTGGTGGATGCGCTTGGAAAAGCCTGGGACACGCCTCTTATCGCTGCCCATGCGAGTCGATTTCGCTGGGATGAGAACGTCCAGCAATTGGGTGGCATTCTTGAAGCGGCGGCGATGAGTCGTACGGGAGAGGTGAAGTATTCGGCGTCGTGAGTGCCTCGGTGTTTTACCGCCGCGCTTTCGCCAGCTCGCTCGCCTGTCTTGGGCATCCGTCATCTCGCCGGATGCCGGGTCACCTTCCCTCGCTTCAACGCCCAGCCTTGCCGAGCTGATGTTTTTGTAGGAGCGCACTTGTGCGCGACCAGCCTACGGAGCGGTACACCCAAGCGCTGCGGTCGCGCACAAGGTGCGCTCCTACAAGGATCTCGCAGGCCCGTACCGGTCGGCTCTTTGTGGGAGCGCACCCTGTGCGCGACAAACCTACGGAGCGATACACCGCAGCGTGGCTGTCGCGCACAGGGTGCGCTCCCACAGACAAGCGGGCGTGGCAGAAGGAAGGAACGATGCCTAAGCCGATGCGCAGCGAGGCCCGGCTTTAAGTCCTCAGCGATTCGGGCGCGTTGCGCAGCGCTTTGAAGTACCCGCTGTGTACCCTCGGAGGTTGTCCCATCAGACGCACCTCGAGCGTTCGGGCTTATCCCAACACGATGCTGCGGGCGTTATCAGGCCATTCTCTTTGGGTTACTTTCGACGCGAAGCTAGTCCCGAGGGATCTCTTGGGCCAGCAAGAGAAAAGTGACTCGAGCGGCGGCAGCCGTTCGAAACGCCCGCCGCGTCCCACTGGGACTAGCTTCGCGTCGCAGGCGGCACCCTGGCGATATCCCTGCAACCCAGAACCGAAGCTCTCGATGATCAGCCCCGCTGTTGAAGAGCGCTTCCCGCCTGCACTGGAATAACAGGCGAATGTTGAATGCGCCACACGCCCCCAGCCGCTACTTATCCGACACCTGCGCCAACTCCTCCCCCACCACCTCATCCCCAAACATCACATCCAGCCCTCTGCGCAAACCCACCCGCGGCTCCCAACCCAACACCTCCCGCGCCGCCCGCTGATCAAAATTTGCCAATGGTCGCAACGACCTCACCCGATAGCGCGTGAGCGGCACATTCCGATGCAACAATTTACCGAGGCCTTCCACACCCACCGCCAGCATGAGCAACAAACCGGTCGGCCAGCGCATAAGCCGCAGTCCCTTGCCGCGCTTGCGACGCACGCGATCGAGATATTCGCCCTGTGTCACGTTCGCCGGATCGACCACATGAATCACCTGCCCCTGCGCCGCCGTCACATGCGCCGCGAGCAACAACGCATCCACCACATCGTCCACATAGACGAGCGGCAGCGTCTGCGACGGCGAACCAACCGCAATCCATCGACCGGCGATGGCCAGGGTTCCGTTGGGCGTGGTGTTTTCCGATCCCGGCCCCACGATCTGGCCGGGGCGAATGATTACGGCAGGAAGACCGTGATCGCGCATGGCCTCGCGAACCAGCGTCTCAGCCGCCAACTTCGTCTGCGTGTAACTACCGCGCCAATCGGGATGGGGTTCAAGCGTCGATCCTTCATGGATCGCCACGGCGGGATCGCGCCCCGCGTGGTCGAGCACGCTCATCGAACTGACGTACACGAGCTTTTGCGTCGCGTGCTTCACGCAGGCGCTGACGATATTGCGGGTACCCCACACCGTGCCGGCCTCAAAATCGCGCGGGCCACCACCCATCGCTGCACCCACGTGATAGACCGTGCGTACGCCCTGCACCGCATGTTCCACGATGTGCGGATCGCCCAGGTCGCCCACCACCACCTGCTCGGCCAACGCCGCAAGTCGCGGGTCCGGCCGGCGTACCAGGACGCGCACGCGCTGGCCGTTGCGCCGGAGCGCACTCAGCAGGTTGCGCCCAAGAAAGCCTGACGCCCCCGTCACCAGGGCATCGACCGGTTCGAGCGCGACATATCGCGCTTCCAGCTCCTGCCTGCGCTCGTCATCGGCGCGGCGGCATGCCGCTTCCATCAGGGCAATGGGGCGACGGCCGTCCTCCGCGCTCACCGGCGGCGCCTTGCCATCACGCAATGCCTGGGCGAATGCCTGGGCGCCCGCCTGGATGCCAGGCGATGGCCGCAGCCGACCGGTGGCAAAACGAAGCACATTCCACGGTATGCGGAACACATCGCGCACCGCGCCAAAAAACGCGCCCATGACGATGCCGATGAATTTCGGTCCCGGCAACACGCGGCGAACGTGACACACCTGCAGGAAGCGATCGATCTCGATCACGCCGCCGGTGCCCTGCACCACGATGCGGTTGATCATCGGGCGGATATTCCATGAGAGCATGATGCGGCCGGTACCGGCCGCGCCCTCTGCCGTGGCCTGCCACTCATCGAACTTCAGCGTGGTGGATCTGCCAGTGGAGCGATATCGGATATCGGGTTGCGCAAGCTCGCCGAGAAAAGCTTCCAGTGTGTACAAGCCATGCACGCCCAGATCGCGGAACGGATAAGAACCCTGCGCCACCATCCCTGGCAGCGGGCCGCCACCATAGGGCGGATAATCGGAGCTGCGCCATACGTCCACCGCCACCAGCTCGCCGCAGGCGCCGGCGTCAACCAGCGCCTTGGCACGCATCACCATCGGGTCGAACAGGTCCGAGTGATCGACCGAGAGCACCAAGCCCTTTTCGCGCGCCTTGGCGATCATGGCGTCGCACTCGGCCACCGAATCGGCCATCGGCTTCTCCACGAAGACATGGCAACCCATGTCGAGCGCGCGCAAGGTCAACGGGCAATGACTGGACGGTGGCGTCAGCACATAGATGGCATGCGGGCGAGTTTCGCCGAGCTCGGCAAGATCAGAAAACACCCGCTCGATGCCGAACGCCTGGGCAAGCTTGCGCGCAGCGTCCACATCGAGATCGCAGATGCCGACGATCTGGACATAGTCCAGTCGCTGCAGCGCCTCGATGTGATAGCGCGCCACGTAGCCCGCGCCCACAATGCCGATGCGCAGACGGTTGTCGACAGAAAAATTCATCCAGGCACCCGACGGTCGGCCAATGTCATATCCGCCGTGGCCAGCGACGTGGCGACCTCACGCAGCACGTCCTCCACACGGCGATCCCAGGTTTGATCAGCCACCGAGGCCATGCGCTCGGCAGCGCCCTTCTGCGGTCCATCGGCCAGGACCTGGTCGAGACCGGCCAGAAAATCCTCATGGCCTTCAGCGATGCGCACCACGGACGCAAATCGCGCAATCTCAGGATTGCTCACTGCAACGATGGGCTTGCCGGTGGCGAGATATTCGCGCAGCTTCAGCGGATTGGCATTTTCCACCTGGCGATTGCGCCGATACGGAATGATCGCAGCGTCGAACGCCTTGGCCCATCCGGGCAAGCTGCCATACGGCTGCGCGCCGGCGAGCACTACGTTCGGCAGTGCCTCCAGTTCGGGCACCTTGATCGCGGCATAGCCCACCAGCAGGAAGGTCCATTGCGGCCGTGAACTTGCCAGCCAGGCGATCAGCTCCACGTCGATCCATTCGTGGATCGAACCGAAATAACCCACGACGGGGCCCTTCAGTTCGCGTGCCAGGGCAGGAACCTCCGTCGCCGGGTCGGCTGCGCGTGCAAACAGCTTGGTGTCCACGCCGTGCGGGGAGTAGCGCGTTTGAGGGTTCTGCGCCTGCTTGATTGCCAGCAAGGCAGGAGGTGCCACGAAGACGATGTCCGCGCGCTGGGTTAGCGCCAGGTCGCTGGCAGCGATCACTTCGGCGTCTACGCCAGGGTGAGCGGCATAGTCGTCGATGCAGTAATAGACACAGAAGTTTTCGCCCAGGCGTCGCGCGAGAAAGCCCGGATGAGGCGTCACGAACCATGAGATGCGACGCCTTGTGCCAAGCACACGCATGGCGCGTCGCAGCGCCCACTGGCTGAACAGGCGGTTGAACAAGGGCACGCCGGGAATGCGCCGGAACGGCAGCTGCGGAACCGTGCAATGCCAGAAATTGGTGTCCACGCGTTGCGGCGACCGAAAGGCTTCGCGCAGTTTTCGAAATGCCCGGCGCAGGTCGCGTCCGCTGGCCTGCGGCGCGCGCATGCCCGGGGAATCCACGTATAGCACCGGCATGTGCGCGGCCAGACGCGTGGCAACGTGATGGCTGCTGGTACGGTTTTCCGCCCACCAGTCGTTGCCGAAATAGACCACGCCGTAGTGCTCTAGCATGCCAGCTCCCGCGCGAGGGCCGGGCGTACATCCATCATGACCTGTCCCCTGTCCAGGTTGATCACCCCAAGTGAAGAGCGGCGCATCGAAGGTGAACGCCGCCGGGTAGGCACGGACACCTGCTCCGCCCACTGTTCGACACAAGCAGCCTAACCCAATGCCGATGACCCTCCCATCCGTCGAATTGCCAAGGCAACCGGAGCGAAAAGCCTTGTTTCCAGCCATTTCCACGCAATCACGCGTGGTCGAACCGTGGCCTATCGGCCGTTCGCCATAGCCTGTCGGTGGCATGCCCCATTGACTATGTGCCCGATGGATATCAAAGCCCATTGGCGACAAAGTGGAGCCTGGCAGGACGGCGCCCGATGGCAGCCCAGGCCGCTGATCGACGCCCTTGCGGCGCTCGCCCATTCACATCCTTTCCGTGCGAACTGTCGTCATGACGCTCCGACCGAAAAAGATGCAATTGCTGCAATGGATACCGCATGCCGTGGTATTCACGCGCGCGCCTGGCGCCGACAAGGCCCTCTATCTCACCTTTGACGATGGCCCCAATCCCGACCACACGCCGGCCCTGCTGGAACTGCTGCGCAGGCATGGCGTCAAGGCTACGTTCTTCCTGATCGGGCGCGAAGCGGAACGCTATCCGCAACTGGTGGAGCGCATCGTCGAAGAAGGACATGCGCTGGGCAACCACTCCTATAGCCACCCGATGTTCGACGCGCTGACCCACACCGAGCAATGGGTGGAAGTGGAGCGCACGGACCAGGTGCTGTCCCATTTCGACGGGCTCATTCATCACGGCTTTCGTCCACCGCGTGGCGTATTCTCGCTCTTGCTGACGCTGCGCTTTGCCCTCAGCAAGCGCAAGCTCGCCTACTGGTCATACGACACGCTCGACTATCAAGGCCGCGAGCCGGAAGAACTCGCCGCACGCCTGCGTGCACAACCGCCGCGCGCAGGTGACGTCATGTTGATGCATGACGACAGCGACTGCTCGCGCCGCATGCTGGAACAGCTGCTGCCCGAATGGGAGCAACACGGTTTCACCTTTCGYGCGCTGCCTGCATGACGCTGGGCAGCGCACCATGCGGAACGCGCCTGCCATGGCGCGGCGACCGCTGACAGGGGATGTGAGATGAGCCTAGCACTGGGCCTGGCGTTGCTGATCTTGGCGGTGCTCGCCGCCGTCTTCTGCATCGTGGCGTGGATGGCCATACGTTCGCGCAACATGCAGGTGTGGCTGGGCAGCTATCTGCGCCGCCGGCCGCGACCCGCCGTGACTGGGCCAACCCACGTCATGTTCTGCTTCGTGGATCACTACGAACCGGCCWGGGGTCGTGTGGATCTGGACACCCAGCGCGCCCGCGTCGACCGCTGGCACAGCGGCTATCCGGCCATGGCGTCGCGCCATCGCGACGCCGATGGACGCCCGCCCCAGCACACTTTCTTCTATCCCGAAGAAGAGTACCTGCCCGAACACCTGGACAAGATCGCCGAACTCTGCGCCAACGGCTATGGCGAGATCGAAATTCACCTGCACCATGACAACGACACGCCGGAAAACTTCTGCGCCACCATCTCGCGCTTCAACGAGCTGCTGCATGCGAGGCACGGGGCGCTGTCGCGTGATCCACACACGGGCCAGCTGCGCTTTGGTTTTATCCATGGCAACTGGTCGCTGGACAACTCACGCGCGGACGGTCGCTGGTGCGGTCTCAACAATGAGCTGATCCTGTTGCGCGAACTGGGCTGCTACGCCGATTTCACCCTGCCCTCCGCGCCCAGCGAAACCCAGACGCGCGCCATCAATTCGATCTACTACGCCACCGATGATCCCTGCCGACCGAAATCCCACAACACCGGGATGCCGGTGCGTGTCGACGGCACGCCCACGGGCGACCTGATGATCGTRCAAGGCCCGCTGGGGCTGGACTGGAAGCGCCGCCGCAAGCTGATCATGCCGCGCATCGAGAACGCCGATGTGCGCCACAGCTGCCCGCCGACGCCCGAACGTGTCGATGCCTGGGTGCGCACGGGCATTCACGTGGAGGGACGCCCGGAATGGATCTTCATCAAGATCCACACGCATGGCAMCCAGGAACGTGACATGGAGACGCTGCTCGGCGCCCCCATGCACGCCATGCACGAGCATCTGGAGTCGGCGTACAA
>NZ_JBFTRY010000146.1:0-8694 GCF_056399745.1 Dyella sp. 01N36 | reverse complement strand
TGGGTATCTCGATCATCTCGACTTCCGCCGGTCTGCTGACCGACGCGCAGGCCCGTTCGAAGGGTCTGGGCGGCGAAGTCATCGGCCAGGTCGCATAAGGAGCMGACGATGTCCCGCGTAGCCAAACAACCGATCAACCTGCCCAAGGGCGTTGAAGTCAAGTCCGACGCCAACGGCATTTCCGTCAAGGGCCCGAAGGGCACCCTGGCGATCCATCACCTGCCGGGCGCCTCGATCAATATCGACAATGGCGTGGCCAACATCGTTCTCGCCGAAGGCGCGGACGACAAGTTCGGTGGCACCCTGCGCGCGCTGCTGGCCAACATGGTCAAGGGCGTGTCCGACGGTTACGAGCGCAAGCTCGAGCTGGTCGGCGTGGGCTACCGTGCTTCGATGGCCGGCAAGTCGCTGAACATTGCCCTGGGCTTCTCGCATCCGGTCGTGTTCGAAGCGCCCGAAGGCATCACCATCGAAACCCCGACGCAGACCGAAATCCTGATCAAGGGTTCGGACAAGCAGCGCGTGGGCGAGGTGGCCGCCAAGATCCGTGGCTTCCGTCCGCCGGARCCCTATAAGGGCAAGGGCGTKCGCTACTCCGGCGAGAAGATCACCCTGAAGGAAGCCAAGAAGGCGTAAGCGGTCCCTCGCGAAAGAGCAGCCATCCATGGCTGCACTCTTCAAAAAGGCTAAAGCTGCTTGTCGATCCGCTTCTAGGAACTATGACGATGAACAAGAACGAATCCCGCCTGCGTCGCGCCAAGTCGACTCGCTCCCACATCCGCAAGCTCGGTGTGGCGCGCCTGTCGGTCCATCGCACCGGTCAGCACCTGTACGCACAGGTGTTCGACGCTTCGGGCACGAACGTGGTGGCAGCTGCCTCCACCGTGCAGAAGTCGGTTGCTGAAGACCTCAAGGGCACCAAGAACCTCACTGCTGCCGCCGCTGTCGGCAAGGCCGTGGCTGAGCGTGCGCTGGCCGCTGGTATCGAGTCCGTGGCGTTCGATCGCTCGGGCTTCCGCTACCACGGTCGCATCAAGGCGCTGGCCGATGCGGCCCGCGAAGCCGGCCTGAAGTTCTAAGGCCGCCTGGTATCGGGTGCCGGTTCGCCGGCACTTGATGCCAATAGAAGTACCCACAACTCCAAGCGGCTCAGCCGCAAGTAAAAGTCCCGGTTTGCCGGGCACATGGAAAAAAACATGTCTTCTACCGATCGCGAAAATTCAGACGGCCTGCTCGAGAAGCTGATTGCCGTTAACCGCGTGGCCAAGACCGTCAAGGGTGGCCGCCAGATGAGCTTCACTGCGCTGACCGTGGTCGGCGACGGCGAAGGCCGCGTGGGTTTTGGTTATGGCAAGGCGCGTGAAGTGCCGGTCGCCATCTCCAAGGCCATGGAACGCGCCCGCCGCCAGATGGTGAGCATCGACCTGAACAACGGCACCCTGTGGTACGCCATCAAGGCCAACCACGGCGCAGCCCGCGTGTTCATGCAGCCGGCTTCCGAAGGTACCGGCGTGATCGCCGGCGGCGCCATGCGCGCTGTGCTGGAAGTGGTGGGCGTGAAGAACGTGCTCGCCAAGGCCGTTGGTTCGCGTAACCCGATCAACCTGGTCCGCGCGACCATCAAGGGCCTGCAGGCCGTTGCCTCGCCGAAGCAGATCGCTGCCAAGCGTGGCAAGACCCTGGAAGAGGTGCTGGGCAATGGCTAAGAACAACGAAACCGCCGCCACCGTGCGCGTGCGCCTGGTCAAGGGCCTGCGCGGTGTGCAGAGCCGCCATCGCCTGAGCGTGAAGGCGCTCGGCCTGAGCAAGCTCAATGACGTCCGTGAACTGAAGGACAGCCCGCAGGTCCGCGGCCTGATCAACACGGTCTATTACCTCGTGCGGGTTGAGGAGTAATCACCATGCGTCTTAACGACATCAAGCCGGCCGCCGGCTCCCGCAAGACTCGCCTTCGCGTGGGTCGCGGTATCGGTTCGGGCCTGGGCAAGACCGCCGGTCGCGGTCACAAGGGTCAGCACGCTCGCGCGGGCGGCACCCACAAGTACGGTTTCGAAGGCGGTCAGATGCCGCTGCAGCGTCGCCTGCCGAAGGTTGGCTTCCGCTCGCTGAAGAAGAAAGAAAGCCAGGAAGTGTTCCTGTACCAGCTGGCCACCCTGAAGGCTGACGTGATCGACACGATCGCGCTGCACCAGGCAGGTCTGATCGACAGCCATGCCAAGAAGGTCAAGGTTGTCCTCAAGGGCGAAATCGGCCGCGCCGTGAAGCTGTCGGGCGTGCTGGCTACGGCCGGCGCCAAGGCAGCGATCGAAGCTGCCGGCGGCAGCGTGGAGTAATCACGTGGCGTCAGCCCAGGGCACATCGCTCGGATCGCTCGGCAAGCTGACGGAACTGCGTCAGCGCATCTTCTTCGTGATTGGTGCGCTGATTGTCTTCCGTCTCGGTTCCTTCATCCCGGTTCCCGGCGTCAATCCGGAAGCCATGACGAACCTGATCGAGCAGGGCGGCGGCCTGATGAACATGTTCAACATGTTCTCGGGTGGCTCGCTGGCACGTTTCTCGGTGTTCGCGCTCGGCGTGGTGCCGTACATCTCTGCCTCCATCGTGGTGCAGATGATGGGTTCGGTGATCCCGAGCCTGCAGGCGCTGCGTAAAGAGGGTGAGTCTGGTCGTCGCAAGATGACCATGTACACCCGCTTTGGCACGGTAGGCCTGGCGGCATTTCAGGCGTTCAGCATCGCCATGGCGTTGCAGAAGCAGACCGCCCTGGGTGGCGCGCCGGTGGTGTATACGCCTGGCATGGGTTTCGTCATGTCGTCGGTGGTTGGCCTGACGGCCGGCACGATGTTCCTGATGTGGCTGGGTGAGCAGATCACCGAGCGCGGTATCGGCAACGGCATTTCGCTGCTGATCTTCGCCGGCATCGTCTCCGGCCTGCCCGGTGCGGTGGCGCACACGCTGAGCATGGCCAACAACGGTGAGCTCTCGGTCATCAAGATGCTCATGGTGGTTGCCGTGATCCTGCTGGTGACGGCGTTCGTGGTGTACATGGAGCGCGCCCAGCGGCGCATCACCGTGAACTACGCGCGTCGTTCCGGTGGACAGCGGGCCTACATGAACCAGACCTCGCACCTGCCGCTGAAGGTCAATATGGCCGGCGTGATCCCGCCGATCTTCGCCTCAAGCTTGCTGCTGTTCCCGGCGACGGCTGCTACCTGGTTCGGCCAGGGTCATCAGGCGCGCTGGATCACCGAGCTGACCCAGGCGCTGACCCCGGGCGAACCGCTGTACGACATCGTCTTCGCGGTGCTGGTGATCACTTTCGCCTTCTTCTATACGGCGATCGTGTTCAACTCCCAGGAGACGGCAGACAACCTCAAGCGCTCCGGCGCCTTGATTCCGGGCATCCGCCCGGGCCGCTCCACGGCTGACTACATCGACAACGTGATGACCCGTCTTACCGGTGTCGGCGCGCTGTACCTGGTGCTGGTCTGCCTGGTTCCATCGTTTATGCAAAAAGCGTGGCACGTCCCGTTCTACTTCGGTGGCACCTCTCTGCTCATCGTCGTGGTCGTGGTGATGGATTTCACTGCTCAGGTGCAGGCGCACTTGGTCAGTCACCAGTACGAAAGCCTGCTGAAGAAGGCCAACCTCCGCCGCAACTGATGGCTGCTGGGGTGGTGTGAAGTTGGTCTAAGTCGGAGGGCGGCGGTACCCCAGGTACCGCAGGGCTTTCCTAATGGGTTGTTTAAGGTTAGAATTGCGCGTTTACCGCGCACGAAACGCATCGGAGAAAGTACATCATGGCGCGCATCGCGGGTGTCAATTTGCCGGTCCAGAAGCATGTCTGGGTTGGCCTGCAGAGCATTTACGGGATCGGCCGCAGCCGGGCCAAGAAGGTCTGCGCGGACGCTGGCGTGGTTCCTACCACCCAGATCAAGTCCCTGAGTGAAGGCGAGGTGGAGAAGATCCGCCACGAAATCAGCAAGTACGTCGTTGAAGGCGATCTGCGTCGCGAGGTGGGTATTGCCATCAAGCGTCTGATGGATCTGGGTTGCTACCGCGGTCTGCGTCACCGCCGTGGTCTGCCGGTGCGCGGCCAGCGCACGCGTACCAATGCACGCACCCGTAAGGGTCCGCGTCGCGCCATCAAGAAGTAACGGATTCCGAACATGGCTAAGCCTGTCAAGACCAAGAAGAAGATCAAGCGCGTTGTCACGGATGCCGTGGCCCACGTGCAGGCCTCCTTCAACAACACCATCGTCACCATCACCGATCGCCAGGGCAATGCCCTGTCGTGGGCGACTGCCGGCGGCGCGGGTTTCCGCGGCTCGCGTAAGTCGACCCCGTTCGCTGCCCAGGTTGCCGCCGAAAAGGCTGGCCGCGCTGCTGGCGACTACGGTGTGAAGACCGTGGAAGTGCGCATCAAGGGCCCGGGTCCGGGTCGTGAGTCCGCCGTGCGTTCGCTGAACGCGCTGGGCTACAAGGTGCTCAACATCATCGACGTCACGCCGATTCCGCATAACGGCTGCCGTCCCCCCAAGAAGCGTCGAGTCTAAGGAGCATACCCATGGCCCGTTATCGTGGAGCTACCTGCAAACTCGCCCGTCGTGAGGGTGCAGATCTCAGCCTGAAGAGCCCGGCGCGCGCGCTGGACTCCAAGTGCAAGCTGGAAAACAAGCCCGGCCAGCATGGCGCCAACAAGCGCATGCGCATGTCCGATTACGCCAACCAGCTGCGTGAAAAGCAGAAGGTCAAGCGCATCTACGGCGTGCTCGAGCGTCAGTTCAGCAACTACTACTCCAAGGCGTCGACCCTCAAGGGCAACACCGGCGAGAACCTGCTGCGCCTGCTCGAAAGCCGTCTGGACAACGTTGTTTACCGCATGGGTTTCGCGGTCACCCGCGCCCAGGCCCGTCAGCTGGTCAGCCACAAGGCTGTGCTGGTCAACGGCAAGAAGGTGAACATCCCCTCGTACCAGGTCCGTCCGGGCGACGCGGTTGCACTGACCGAGCGTGCGCGCACTCAGCTGCGCGTGCAGGAAGCGGCAACCGTGTTCGACACCATGGACCTGCGTCCGCAGTGGGTCGAAGTCGACAGCAAGAAGTTCGAAGGTACGTTCAAGTCGATGCCGGACCGCGGCGATCTGCCGACCGACATCAACGAGAGCCTGATCGTCGAGCTCTACTCGAAGTAATCAACCGGAGCCCTGCATGGCAGTTTCGTCAACTAGCGTGCTGCGCCCTCGCGGCCTCAGCGTCGAGCAACTCGGAGCCAACCGCGCCAAGGTGGTGGTCGAGCCGCTCGAGCGTGGTTTTGGCCACACCCTGGGCAACGCGCTGCGCCGCGTGCTGCTCTCCTCGATCCCTGGCTCTGCCATCGTCGAGGTAGAAATTGATGGCGTGCTGCACGAGTACACCACCCTGGAAGGCCTGCAGGAGGACGTCATTGAAGTCCTGCTCAACCTCAAGGACGTGGCGATTCGCCAGCATTCGGGTGATGAAGTCACCCTGACCTTGTCCAAGAAGGGCAAGGGCGTGGTCACCGCCGGCGACATCGCCGTCGACCACTCGGTGGAAATCATCAACCCCGAGCATGTGATCTGCCACCTGACCAAGGACATTGCCCTCAACATGCGTTTGAAGGTGCGTCGCGGCGTCGGCTACCAGCCGGCCAGCTCGCGCCAGCATCCGGATGACGAGGCTCGTCCGATTGGCCGCCTGCAGCTCGACGCGTCGTTCGCGCCGGTCCTGCGTGTTGCCTACGAAGTTGACGCCGCTCGCGTTGAGCAGCGCACCAACCTCGACAAGCTCGTGCTCGACATTGAAACCAACGGCACCATCGGTGCGGAAGACGCGGTTCGCAAGGCCGCTGAAATCCTCAACGACCAGCTGTCGGTGTTCGGTGACTTCTCGCGTCGCGAGAGTGCCACCGACAAGGCGGAGAAGGGCGGTTTCGATCCGCTGCTGCTGCGTCCGATCGACGATCTGGAGCTCACCGTGCGTTCGGCAAACTGCCTGAAGGCCGAGAGCATCTACTACATCGGCGACCTGGTGCAGAAGACGGAAGTCGAACTGCTCAAGACGCCGAACCTCGGCAAGAAGTCCCTGACCGAAATCAAGGACGTGCTGGGTGGTCGTGGTCTCGCGCTCGGTATGAAGCTTGAAAACTGGCCGCCGCCGGGTCTGTCCCACGGCATGCAGCTGGGTTAAGTGTTTTGGCGGTCGTTCGCGACTGCCGGCTGTAACGGCAAACTGGCGAGCGTACTTCGGTGCGCTCGCCAGCTGCTAAAGCGGTATCAAGACCGCACGATGTTTTGGGTGACTACTTTGGTCGCCGGTATTGGTGCTCTGACGAGTGTTCTACCCTCGGATTTTGCAGACACCTGAAACGGCCAGCTTGGCCGTCTTGCTCAATAAGAGCCCGTAGTACCAAGGGCTTCATCAGCGGGTAACCGCGGGAAGTCGGACCTAACCGCCGGCTTTTCATAACAACAGACATAGAGAGTATTGCCATGCGCCACCAGAAATCCGGTCGCAAGCTCAACCGCACGAGCAGCCACCGCGAAGCCATGTTCAAGAACATGGCCGCGTCGCTGATCAAGCACGAGCTGATCCGCACCACCCTTCCCAAGGCGAAGGAACTCCGTCGCGTCGCCGAGCCGCTCATCACGCTCGCCAAGACCGATGGCGTTGCCAACCGTCGTCTCGCTTTCGCGCGTCTGCGCGACAAGCAGGCCGTCGGCAAGCTGTTCGTCGAGCTGGGTCCGCGTTACCAGGCCCGTCCCGGCGGCTACCTGCGCATCCTCAAGTGCGGCTTCCGCCCGGGCGACAACGCTCCGATGGCGTACGTCGAGCTGGTCGATCGTCCGCAGACCGACGAAGCCGCCGAGTAATCGGTAGCAACAAGTGTTTTGCAAAACCCTGGCAGGGCAACCTGCCGGGGTTTTTGCTTTTTGGGGCGGGGAGTGGGAGTGCTGCCATGGGACGCTCAAGCGCCTCGGCGTGGCATTTCAGCTGACCGCGGCCGCGGGAAGTTGCGGTTTGGCGAGCACGCCGCCGACCTGCGACTGCGCCACCAGCGCGTGGGTGAATCGGCAGGGCTGACAGGGGCGGGGCAAGCGGGTAATGTCCGCTTTCGCATTGCAGCACAGTCAGGTCATGAACCCTTTCCGTTGGTCGTATCGCGCCACCTGCTTCGCCGGTTTCTTCATCTGCGTGGCTCTGCTGGGCTTTGCCCTGTACGCCGAGCACGTGCTCAACATGATCCCGTGTCCGCTGTGTATTTTTCAGCGCATCGCCTTCATGGTGATGGCCGTGTTTTTCCTGCTAGGCGGCTTGCATGCACCGCGCGGGGGCGCGCGCTGGATTTATACCGGTGGCGTCCTGCTGGGCGCCCTGGGCGGCATCGTCACGGCGGCGCGCCATCTTTGGCTGCAGACGCTGCCTGCCGATCAGATTCCCGCATGTGGCCCGAATCTCGGCTACATGATGGATACGTTCCCCTTCGCCAAAGTGCTAAAACTGGTGTTCACCGGCTCGGGCGAGTGCGCCAAGATCGAACCGGTGCTTGGCCTGCCCATGCCGGCGTGGACGCTGATGTGGTATGTGCTGCTGGTGATCGCGGCGGTCGTCGCCGCCACACGCAAGCGAGTCTGAGCAAGGTCGTTTTCTATGTCGCAGGTCATGCCCGTCAAGCCTTCACCCTCAGCAGATCTGGAAGGCTGGTCGCCACAAAGTTGGCAGGGCCGCCAGGCGTTGCAGCAGCCGCTCTATGAGGACGCCGCCGAACTGGCGCGCGCCACCGATCAGCTGGCCACGCTGCCTCCGCTGGTCACCTCGTGGGAAGTGCTGTCCCTCAAAAAAGCGCTGGCCGAAGCGCAGGAAGGGCAACGTTTCTTGTTGCAGGGCGGCGATTGCGCCGAGAGTTTCGCCGACTGCACCAGCCCGATCATTTCCAACCGGCTCAAAGTGCTGTTGCAGATGAGCCTGGTGCTGGTGCATGGGCTGAAGAAGCCGGTGCTGCGCGTGGGCCGGTTTGCCGGCCAATACGCCAAGCCGCGCTCGACCGATCACGAGACGCGCGATGGCGTGACCCTTCCGAGTTTTCGCGGCGACGTGGTCAATGGACCGGAGTTCACGCCTGAAGCGCGTCGAGCCGACCCGCAGCGCCTGATTCAGGGGCATGCGCATTCGGCGCTGACCATGAATTTTGTGCGTGCGCTGATCGATGGCGGTTTTGCCGATCTGCACCATCCTGAATACTGGGATCTGGCCTGGGTGGAGCACTCGCCGCTGGCGGCCGAATATCGCCGCATGGTCGCGGCCATCGGAGATTCATTGCGTTTCATGGAAACGCTGGCCGGGCCGATTGCCGGTTTCTCCCGCGTGGATTTCTTCACCTCGCACGAAGCGCTGCTGTTGCACTACGAGCAGGCGCTGACGCGCAAGGTGCCGCGGCACCAGGGTTGGTTCAACCTGTCCACGCACTTTCCGTGGATCGGCATGCGTACCGCGGCGCTTGATGGCGCCCACGTTGAATATTTCCGTGGCATTCGCAATCCAATCGCGGTGAAGGTGGGACCCTCGGTCACGCCGGATCAATTGCTGCCCGTCATCGATGCCTTGAACCCGGAAGACGAGCCCGGCCGCCWCACCTTGGTCCACCGCATGGGCAATGGTCTCATCGGCAGTGCAC
>NZ_JBFTRY010000145.1:0-8709 GCF_056399745.1 Dyella sp. 01N36 | reverse complement strand
CTGCAGGCGCTCGCGCACGAGCTCGGCTACAAGCTCAATGTGAGCGCGCGCAACCTGCGCCTGCGCCGCAGCCATACGGTTGCGGTGATCGTGGAAATGAAGCCTTCCCACGACCGCACCATGCTTGATCCCTATCCGCTGATCCTGCTCGGCGGCATCTCCCAGGAACTGACCGAGCACGGCTACAGCGTGCTGCTGACCACCCGCCAGGGTGCGACGGCTGCCGCGGTGCAGGCGGCCGATGGCCTCATCCTGCTCGGCCAGGGCTCACGCCAGGACGCGGTGCGCCGCTTCGACAAGCTGGGCCTGCCGATGGTGGTGTGGGGCGCCCCGGGCGACGAACACGTCGTGGTGGGCAGCGACAACCGCCAGGGCGGCCGCGTGGTGGCGGAACACTTCATTCGTCTGGGTCGCCGCAATCCCGTATTCGTGGGCAACCCCAATCACCCCGAGATCTTCGAGCGACTCAACGGCTTCGTGGATGCGCTGGCCGCGCATGGCATCAAGCCGCTGCTGATACGCCGCGACGAATTCACCCTGGCCTCGGGCGGCGACGCCATGCATTCGCTGATGGATCGCGGCGTGCCCTTTGATGCGGTATTTGCCTGCAGCGACCTGTTGGCCATGGGTGCGATCCGCGCGCTCAACACGCTTGGCCGCAGCGTACCCGGCGACGTGTCGGTGGTGGGTTACGACGATATGCCGCTGGCCGCGAGCTTCCTGCCGCCGCTGAGTTCGGTGCGACAGGACTGGCAGGAAGGCGGCACCCTGCTGGCGCGCAAGGTGCTGGCGCTGATCGGCGACGAGCCGGAGCAATCGGAAACGTTGCCGGTGGAGTTGATCGTCCGCGAGACGTGATCGCACGCCTCGGTTCTCCGTTCTCTTTTTTTTGTAGGAGCGCACTTGTGCGCGACCGCAGCGCTTCGTCGATGCCTCATCGCGGGATGGTCGCGCACAAGTGCGCTCCTACAGAGAGCTGGGCCGAGGTTCGGCCAAATGTTGCAGACTCAGCCGGCCGCTGCTGTGTCCCCAGTCGCCTTGCCCACACGCGCCGGCGTCAACACCAGTCGGAAGCAACTACCGCCGCCCGCCACACGCACATATTCCAGCGAGGCCTGATTCGCCTCACTCATCTGGCGCGCGAGATAAAGACCCAGGCCAGTCCCATATTCGTGCGTCGTATAAAACGGCTCGAAAATCTGCGCGGCGACCTTGGGCGCAATGCCCGGACCGCGATCGATCACTTCGAGTATCGGCACGCCATGTTCGCCATGACGCGCCACCACCATCACGCGCGCCGGTTCGCCTGGCATGCGTCCATAACGCAGCGCGTTCTGCACGAGATTCCACACCACCTGCTGCAACTGCTGCGGATCGGCCACGGCCGCCACCGGCGTGCTGGCCTGGATCACGCGCAGCGAATCCTCGCCAAGGTCGTTGCCCTGGCGGTATTCGTCCACAAACTGGTTGGCCCAGGTGCCCAGGTCCAGCGTTTCCGGGCGTGAGCGTTCGCGCCGCGACAACTGCAGGATGTTCTCGATGATCTCGTTCAATCGCACGCAGTGGTTGTTGATGATCTCCACCATGCGCTGGTCGGTGGGCGGCAGGTCTTCGGACTCGGCCAGCAGCTGCGCGGAATAGCGGATCGCCGCCAGCGGATTGCGGATTTCGTGGGCGATCGAAGCCGACAACCGACCCAGCGAACTGAGCGTGAGCTCCTCGGCGCGACGCGACACCAGCGAGGTGTCGTCCAGGAAGATCAGCACGTGCGAATCGTCGTTCGGCGCCAGTCGGCTGAAGCGCGGCACCACTTCGGGCACGCCGTCGGCCAGCTGGGTGGCGGACTCGTCCAGCTTGCCCGAGGTCATCCAGTGGTACAGGCGGCGCGAGAGTTCCGGCGCCACGCGGCCCAGGTCGCGTTGGTCGGCGGCGGGATTGCCCAGCAGCATCCAGGCGGACTCGTTCATCTGGTGGATGCGGTTGGCATCGTCCACCAGCAGCACGCCCGTCTTCATGCGACGGATGATCAGCTCGTTGACCTGGGCCAGGTTGGCCAGGTCCACGCCGCGCTGTTCGGCCAGTGCCTCACTGGCGCGGATCTGCCGGCTCAGCACGTAGCACAGCATGGTGATGGCGAAGTAGGCCAGGCCGAACAGGCTCGATTCGAGCAGCTCGCGGTCCATGCCGCCCTGGCCCCGGGCTTCGAGCACCGAATGGCCAATCACGCCAAGGGTGGCCAGCGCCGCAAAAAAACACGAAAGCCGCAATGGCAGGATTAGCGCGCCGGCGGCTAGGTTTACCGCCAGCATCATGGCGATGCCGATGCGGGCGTCGTGCATGGTGATGATGGCCAGCACCGCCGCGATGATGTCCACCACCAGGGCGCCGGACACCGTCCAGCGCAACCAGGGCGTGGAGCGGCGGGTCAGCGAGAGCATGCCCAGCGCGAACAGCAGGAACAGCACCGCCACGCCGCGGGCCAGGCCGACATCCGCCAGCTTGGGCCAGCCCAGGGTGCTCGGGCTCAGGGCCAGACCCACGTAGACCAGGGCCTGGGCCAGGCGGAAACAATTGAGGAACAACAGCTCGTGGCGCGCCGCCTCGGGGGCGGTGCGCGCGGCGGGGTAGGCAGGCTGGATGGTGCTCGACACCGGGTCTCTCTCAGTCGGCCCAAAGGCGGTCCGGACCAGTATAGACGGGGCTTTGGAGACTTGCGGGCGGCCCCGCTCAAGCAGGGTCCGATAGCCCCCAGGCCGCCCGGCCCCTTTCCATTGGTGGCCGCTGCTGCGAAAATACCGGGCCGTATTGCGCGGTTTTCGTCATGTCGACAGGCCTGACGGCGGCGCACTGCATCCCGGCAGCGCTTGTACCGCCGTCGTTCCCCTGACCGTACGGATCACCCACAGTCCGTCCGGCCGCCATGTTTCCCCGTACTCTCGAGGTATCCATGAATTTCCACGAGTACCAGGCCAAAGAATTGTTCGCGAAGTACGGCATTGCCGTGCCCCCGGGCAAGGTCGCCAACTCTCCCGATGCCGCTGTCGACGCCGCCAAGCACCTTGGTGGTTCGCAGTGGATGGTCAAGGCACAGATCCACGCAGGCGGCCGCGGCAAGGCCGGCGGCGTCAAGTTCTGCAAGAGCCTCGACGACGTGCGCGCAGCTGCCAAGGGCATGCTGGGCACCAACATGGAAACCTACCAGTCGGCCGGCCGTGCGCTGCCGGTGAACCTGGTGCTGGTCACCGACGCGACCAACATCGCCAAGGAGCTGTACCTGTCGATCCTGACCGATCGTGACAGCAAGTCGGTCTCGTTCATCGCCTCCAAGCACGGTGGCGTGGACATCGAGCAGGTCGCCAAGGACACGCCCGAAGACATCCACACCATCGTGGTGGACTTCGTCGAAGGCCTGCAGCCCTACCAGTGCCGCCAGCTCGGCTTCGCCATGGACCTCAACGCGAAGCAGGTCGGCCAGCTGACCAAGATCATGCTGGGCCTGTACAAGCTGTTCAACGAGAAGGACCTGGCCCTGGTCGAGCTGAACCCGCTCGCCATCCTCGAAGACGGCAACCTCGCCGCCCTCGACGGCAAGGTCAACTCCGACGACAACGCCGAGTTCCGTCATCCCGACCTGGCCGCCATGCGCGACCTGACCCAGGAAGACGCTGCCGAGGCTGCTGCCGTCGTGCACAACCTCAACTACGTGACGATGGACGGCACCATCGGCTGCATGGTCAACGGCGCCGGTCTGGCCATGGCCACCATGGACGTGATCCAGCTGGCAGGCGGCGAGCCGGCCAACTTCCTTGACGTCGGCGGCGGCGCCACCAAGGAACGCGTCACCGAGGCGTTCAAGCTGATTCTTTCCTCCGACAAGGTGAAGGCCATCCTGGTCAACATCTTCGGCGGCATCGTGCGTTGCGACCTGATCGCCGAAGGCATCATCGCGGCCGTGAAGGAAGTGGGTCTGAAGATCCCCGTGGTGGTGCGCCTGCAGGGCACCAACGTGGAGCTGGGCCGCGAACTGCTCGCCAACTCCGGCCTGGCGATCACGCCGGCCAACGATCTCAACGATGCGGCGCAGAAAGCCGTGGCTGCGGCCAAGGCCTGAGGAGCAAAGATCCATGAGCGTTCTCGTCAATAAGAACACCAAGGTCCTGGTACAGGGCTTTACCGGCCAGCAGGGCACCTTCCACGCGCAGCAGGCGCTGGACTACGGCACCAAGGTTGTCGGCGGCGTGACCCCGGGCAAGGGCGGCAGCGAGCACATCGGTCTGCCGGTCTTCAATTCGGTCTCCGAAGCGGTCGATGAAACCGGCGCCGATGCGTCCGTCATCTTCGTGCCGCCGCCGTTCGCGGCCGACTCGATCCTCGAAGCCATCGATGCCGGCATCAAGGTCATCGTGGCGATCACCGAGGGCATCCCGGTGCTGGACATGCTGCGCGTGAAGAACGTGCTGGCCCAGCATCCGGAAATCGTGCTGATCGGGCCGAACTGCCCCGGCATCATCACCCCGGGCGAGTGCAAGATCGGCATCATGCCGGGTCACATCCACATGCCGGGCAAGGTCGGCATCGTCTCGCGCTCCGGCACGCTGACGTACGAATCGGTGTTCCAGACCACCAACGAAGGCCTGGGCCAGTCCACCGTGATCGGCATCGGCGGCGACCCGATCAACGGCCTGAGCTTCATCGACTGCCTGAAGTTGTTCCAGGACGATCCGCAGACCGAAGGCATCATCATGGTCGGCGAAATCGGCGGCAGCGCTGAAGAAGACGCCGCCGAGTTCATCGGCGAGTACGTCACCAAGCCGGTCGTCTCGTTCATCGCCGGCGCCTCGGCTCCTCCGGGCAAGCGCATGGGCCATGCCGGCGCCATCATCTCGGGCGGCAAGGGCACCGCAGCGGCGAAGTTCGCCGCGCTGGAGAAGGCTGGCGTCACCACGGTGAAGTCGCCCGCCGATCTGGGCAAGACGCTTGCGGGCTTGATGAAGAAGTAATCGAGTCTTTTCGATCGAGCGAAGAAGGGCCGCAGCGATGCGGCCCTTTTTCTTTGGATAGCGTCCTGCACCACCTCGTGTGACACCGCATCTGTGGGAGCGCACCCTGTGCGCGACAGCGCTGCCTACATCGCGCGGCTTCCGGCCTGCGCAGGCCATGCTCTGATTGCGATGCACCGCAGTCGCGCACAGGGTGCGCTCCCACAAAAATCGGACCGCGGGATTACCTCCGCTGACGCAGTCCATCCTGCGCAGCGCGCAACAACGCCTCCGTCACCGTCGCCAGCGTCGCCGAACGAATCGACCAGCACTGCCAGTACAACGGTACGTCGAGCCATTGATTGGGCGCTATTGGCTTGAGCGTGCCGGCCGCAAAATGCTTGGCCAGCATCGACTCCGGCGCCATCGCCCAGCCAAGCCCCAGCTCGGCGCCTTCCACGAAAGCTGTGGACGAGGGCACGTAATGCATCGGCGGCACCATGCGGGCGCGGGTGACGCTGTGGATATAACGCCACTGCAAGGCATCCTTGCGGTTGAACACCAGCATCGGCGCATGGCCGAGAGATGCTGCGTTGACCCCGCTGGCGAAGTGACGCTTCACGAATGCCGGCGAAGCGACCGGCAGATAGCGCATCACGCCGAGCTTCTTCACGCTGCAGCCCTGCACGGCTTGCGGCTCGGCCGTGATGGCGCCCAGCACGGTGCCGTCGCGCAACAGATTGGTGGAATGGTCCTGATCCTCCACGCGCACGTCGAACAGCAGCTGGTGGCGATCGTGCAGCTGCGCCAGAGCGGCGAGAAACCAGGTCGCCAGCGAGTCGGCATTGACGCCGATGGCGACCGTGGTCGGGCCGGCGCTGTCCGGGCCGACCCGGAATTCGTTCAAGGTCTCCGCTTCCAGCATGCGCATCTGCTGCACGCTGCGCAGCAGGCGTTGGCCGGCCTCGGTCGCTTCGCTGGGCGTGTGCCGCAGGATAAGCACTTGGCCCAGCCGATCCTCCAGCGCCTTGATGCGTTGGGAAATGGCCGAGGGCGTGAGCGACAGGCGCTGCGCGGCGCCGTCGAAACTGCCTTCTTCGAGGACGGCGGCGAAGGCGGCGAGTTGGGGATTGAGCAGGCTCATGCGGGCACCACGCTGGATATCTGTTGTGGGAGCGCACCCTGTGCGCGACAGGCCCGCAATAAGCCTCGAGGCATGGCCGTCGCGCACAGGGCGCGCTCCCACAGTGGCATTAGGGCGATTAAAGTAAGTTAAGAATATTTAGTTTTACTGTCCAAGACGTCTACGCCAAAGTAGCCGTCTTTTCGGAGTATCCCCATGATTTCCACGGCCTGCCTGGCCGGCCTCGCCACAGGCGCGGGGCTGATCATCGCCATTGGTGCGCAAAACGCCTTCGTCCTGCGGCAAGGCCTGCAGCGGCACTACGTGGGCGCCGTGGTGAGCGTATGCATCCTTGCCGACGTCGGCCTGATCCTGCTGGGCGTGGCGGGCATGGGCCTGATCGTGCAGCAACATCCCAGCTTGTTGCAGTGGCTGCGCTTTGCCGGCGCGGCGTTCCTGGCGGGTTATGGCGCCATGGCGTTGCGGCGCGCGTGGCAGGGCGAAAGCGGACTGCAGCCAGCCGGTGATGGCGCGCAGAGCCGGGGCCGCGTGGTGCTGGCCTGCCTGGCGTTCACCTTGCTCAATCCGCACGTCTACCTGGATACGGTGGTGCTCCTCGGCAGTCTTTCCACCCATTACGACGACGGCGCGCGATGGCTCTTTGCTGGCGGCGCAGCGACGGCCAGCGTGATCTGGTTCCTCGCGCTGGGCTACGGCGCGCGTCTGCTGCTGCCGGTGTTCCGCAGCCCGCTGGCCTGGCGCGTCTTCGATGTGGCGATCGCCGTATTCATGCTGACGCTGGCCGTCGTTCTGCTGCGACAGCCCGTGGCCTGACTCGCAGGCGGTACCGCCCGGCGGTGGGCCAAGGCGGGCCTCGGGTACAATTTCAGGCCCCAAGAGTATGGATTCCCCGGCATGCCCTCCTTACGCTTCGCGCTGGCCCAGTTCGATTTTCCCGTAGGCGCGGTTGCGGCCAATGCGGCCAAAGTGGGCGACCTGCTGGCGCAGGCGCGCGATGGCGGCGCGGCGCTGGTGGCGTTCCCCGAGTTGACCCTGAGCGGTTATCCGCCGGAAGACCTGTTGCTGCGCCCTAGCTTTCTGGCGGCCTGCCAGTGCGAGCTCAATGCGCTTGCTGGCGGCACCAATGGCGTGGCCGCGCTGGTCGGTCATCCGCACAGCGAGGGCGAGGTGTACAACGCGGCCAGCCTGCTGCGCGGCGGCAGCATCGAGCTGACCACGCACAAGCAGGCCTTGCCGAACTACGGCGTGTTCGACGACAAGCGCTATTTCCGCCCTGGCCATGACAGCGCCGTGGCGATGATCGAGGGCGTGCGCGTCGGCATGCTGATCTGCGAAGACATCTGGCAACCCGAGCCGGCGGCCAAGGCTGCGGCGGCGGGTGCCGAGCTGATCGTGGTCATCAACGCCTCGCCCTGGGACGACGCCAAGCAGTCATCGCGCGAGGCCGTGCTCACCCAGCGTGCGCTGGAAACCGGCTGCGCCATCGCCTATGTGAACCTGGTCGGTGGCCAAGACGAAGTGGTCTACGACGGCGGCTCGCTGCTGGTGAACGCGGACGGCAGCATCGCCGCGCGCGCCCCGAATTTCGTGGACGTGATGCTATGGGCCGAATTCGACGGCGAAACGCGCACCCTGCGCGCTGAGAACTGGCCCACCGCGGCCGATGCGTCGATCGAAGCCACGCTCTACGCGGCACTGGTGCGCGGCATTCGCGACTACATCGAGAAGAATGGTTTTCCGGGCGTGCTGCTAGGCCTTTCCGGCGGCATCGATTCCGCCCTGACTTTGGCGCTGGCCGTCGATGCGCTTGGCGCCAACCGCGTCACCGCGGTGATGATGCCCACGCGCTACACCTCGCAGCTGTCGCTCGATGGTGCACGGGCGCAGGCCGTGCAGGCGGGCGTCGATTACCACATCATCAATATCGAGCCGATGGTCGATGCGTTTCTGGGGGCGCTTACTCCGGCATTCGCGGGCAAGGCCGCGGATACCACCGAGGAAAACCTGCAGTCGCGCACGCGCGGCGTCACCCTCATGGCGCTCTCCAACAAGCACGGCCGCCTCTTGCTGGCGACCGGCAACAAGAGCGAGATGGCGGTGGGCTACGCCACGCTGTACGGCGATATGTGCGGTGCTTATGCGCCGCTGAAGGACGTCTACAAGACCGTCGTCTACCGCCTCTCGCGCTGGCGCAACGAGCATGCAGCGCGCATGGGCGAGCCCGAAGCGATTCCCTCGGCGGTAATCGATCGCCCGCCCTCGGCCGAACTGCGCGACAACCAGACCGACCAGGATTCGCTGCCCCCGTACGACGAACTCGACGCGATTCTTGCGCGCTTCATCGAAGCGGAGCAGTCGCAGGCGGAAATCGCTGCGCAGGGCTTTCATGCCGATACCGTGCGTCGCGTCGTGCGGCTGGTGCTGCTCAATGAGTTCAAGCGGCGGCAGTCGGCGCCGGGGCCGCGCGTGACGACGCGTGCGTTTGGGCGCGAGCGGCGGTATCCGATTACGTCGGGCTGGAAATAGCGCGAGCGTGTACGTCCTCTGTGGGAGCGCACCCTGTGCGCGACCGCGGAGATGAGATGT
>NZ_JBFTRY010000144.1:0-8711 GCF_056399745.1 Dyella sp. 01N36 | reverse complement strand
TGCGAAGACCAAGGCCATGCCGGTCGACTTCCTGAGCAATCTGGATACCACCGGCGGCAACTCGGGTTCGCCCGTATTGAACGCCAAGGGCGAGCTGGTAGGCCTCAATTTCGACAGCAACTGGGAGGCGGTGAGTGCGAGCTGGATGTTCGATCCGCGTTACAAGCGCGCCATCCATGTTGATCTGCGATATATGCGTTGGCTGATGGACAAGGTCTATCCGGCCCCGCAGTTGCTGAATGAGATGGGTGTGCCGAGGCGCTGATTCCCCCACTGTGGGAGCGCACCCTGTGCGCGAGGGCCTCACCCTGTCGCGGCGCTAGTCGCGCACAGGGTGCGCTCCCACAGACAGCCGACGAACTGAGGTTCACACMGGTTTCATCCCCCCAGGCGTGCAGTAGTTCCTTCCATTAGGGAGGGGACGTTATGCAGCATGACGACGCTTGTTGCGCCGGCGCGACGGATCCCGCGCGCCGTTCGCTGTTGAAATCTGCCATCGGTGCCGCCGCGTTTGCCGCGGTGGGCGGCGTTTCCTGGCTCATGCCTGGACTTGCACAGGCCGCCGCGTTGACCAAGGAGCAACGCGATGCGATGACGCCAGACCAGGTCATCGCCATGCTCAAGGAAGGCAACGAGCGATTCTGTGCCGGCAAGATGCAGGGACACGACTATCTGGCACAGAAGCGTGCCAGCGCCGGCGGGCAATACCCGGCAGCGGTGATCCTCAGCTGCATCGACTCGCGCGCGCCGGCCGAAATCATCCTGGATGCAGGGATCGGCGACACCTTCAATGGGCGCGTCGCCGGCAACGTCGCCAACGACGATCTCTTAGGAAGCATGGAGTTTGCCTGCGCGCTTGCCGGCGCCAAGCTTGTGCTGGTGATGGGGCACACGGCCTGCGGTGCGATCAAGGGCGCCATCGACAACGCCAAGCTCGGCAACCTCACCGGCCTTCTCGACAAGATCAAGCCAGCCGTCGAAGCCACCAAGTTCAGTGGCGAACGCACCAGCAAGAACGATGCTTTCGTTGATGCCGTGGCCGCGACCAATGTGCGTCAGACGGTGGCGGAGATCCGCCGTCGCAGCGATGTGCTGGCCGGCCTGGAGAAGGACGGCAAGATCAAGATCGTCGGCTCGATGTATCACCTCGTTGGCGGCAAGGTGGAGTTCTACACCTAGACTCATGCCGCCGTTTGTAGGAGCGCACTTGTGCGCGACCGAGGCATCGACAGGGCGCTGCGGTCGCGCACAAGTGCGCTCCTACAATGAAACGGCGCTCGTGGTGAGACAGGGTTCGTCGTGATGCCGGCTTCATCGGTAGAATGCGCCGATGCCGATCGATCAGCGCCCACTCGCCGTATTCCTGATGGGCCCGACCGCGTCGGGCAAGACCGCGCTTGCATGCGCCTTGAGCGATCAGTTCCCGCTCGACCTGGTAAGCGTCGATTCCGCCCTGGTCTATCGTGGCCTCAATATCGGCGCGGCCAAACCGGATGCGCCGACGCTCGCGCGCTACCCGCATCGACTGATCGATATCCGCGATCCGGCCGAGCCTTACTCGGCCGCGGATTTCCGCGGTGACGCCGTAGCCGCCATGCAGGACATCACGGCGCAGGGCAGGGTGCCACTGCTCGTTGGCGGCACGGGGCTTTATTTCCGCGCGCTGCAACAAGGCCTTTCGCAGCTGCCCGAAGCCGATCCGGCGGTGCGTGAGCGCCTCACTGCGCAGGCGGCGGATGATGGATGGCCTGCGCTGCATGCGCGTCTGCAACAACTCGATCCCTCCGCCGCCGAACGCATCGGGCCCAACGACGCGCAGCGTATCCAGCGCGCGCTGGAAGTGATCGAGCTCACCGGTCGCCCGTTGTCAGAGCAGCAGCGCGGCGGCAGCGGCGAGCGTTTCCCCTGGCGCGTGCTCAAGCTGGCGCTGGTGCCGCAGGACCGTGCGCCCTTGCACGAACGGATCGCACAACGTTTCGACACGATGTTGCGCGATGGATTTCTCGACGAAGTTCGCGCCCTGCGCGCCCGCGGCGACCTGCATGCCGATCTCCCGGCCATACGCGCCGTAGGCTACCGACAGGCCTGGGATTATCTGGACGGCCAAACCAGCGAGGCAGAATTTCGCGACCGCGGCGTGTTCGCGACACGTCAGTTGGCCAAACGGCAGATCACCTGGCTGCGCAGCGTGCTCGACGCACGGATGCTTGATCCGGAGGGTTCTGCGACGTGGAATCTTGCCGAGGATGCCCTGCGTTTGTATCTCGGCGAACAATAGTGTGCCGCTCAGTTCTCTAAACACCATTTTCACACCTGACGAAAGCTGCATTCGCCCTTTCATCAACGATTTAAAAGTGGTTAATATTCCTCCGCCTTGGACCGGGGCGCGTCACGCGTCTTTTATCCCGGTCCGTCCGTTGCGAGGGGAGAACAAGAAATGTCCAAAGGGCAATCATTGCAAGATCCGTTTCTTAATGCGCTGCGCCGTGAACGCGTTCCGGTCGCTATTTACCTSGTCAATGGCATCAAGCTGCARGGCAMKATCGAGTCGTTCGATCAGTTCGTGGTGCTGCTGCGCAACCAGGTAAGCCAGATGGTCTACAAGCACGCCATCTCCACCGTAGTACCCAGCCGCAATGTGCGCATGGGCAATGGCCACGACGGTCCGGGCGATGCGCCGGGCGGTGCCGCCGAAGCGGAAGCTTGATTACGACGGGTGGTCGACCCATCTGAGTAGGGTAGGCGTCGCGGCATTATCGGCCGGCGGCGTATCCACATACACTTCCCACTCCGATCCGTGCCGTGGACCGTCTTAAGGTCCGCGGCATCGCGTCTTCATAAAGGTCTTCCCGCCCTCGTGTTTGATCGTCAAAAGAAAGGCGAACGCGCCGTCCTCGTGCTCCCGCATTCCCGTGGAGAGGGCGATACGGCGCGGCGCGCCGAAGAATTCGCCGAGCTCGTGCGCTCGGCAGGCGCCGAGATCCTCGGCAGCATCCCCGCACGCGTCGTCGAGCCCAACCCGCGCTATTACATCGGCACCGGCAAGGCCGACGAGGTGGCTGAGGCCGCCCGGGCGCTCGAAGCCGACCTGGTCCTGGTCGATCACCTGCTCACCCCGGTGCAGGAGCGCAACCTCGAAAAGCTGCTCAATGTGCGTGTGGTGGACCGTGCCGGCGTGATCCTGGACATCTTTGCCCAGCGCGCCCGTTCGCACGAAGGCAAGCTCGAAGTGGAGCTGGCCCAGCTCAAGCATCTTGCGACGCGACTGGTGCGCGGCTGGACTCACCTTGACGCCCAGCGCGGCGGTGCCATCGGCAACCGCGGCCCGGGCGAAACCCAGCTGGAAACCGACCRCCGCCTGCTCGCCGAGCGGGTGAAGATGCTCACCAAGCGTCTGGAAAAGGTGCAGACCCAGCGCGTCCAGCAGCGCCGCGCGCGCCTGCGCAACACCGTGCCGAGGGTCGCCCTGGTGGGCTATACCAATGCCGGCAARTCGACSCTGTTCAACGTGTTGACCGAAGGCGAAGTGTTCGCCGCCGACCTGCTGTTCGCCACGCTGGACCCGACCGTGCGCAAGCTCGACGGGCTGTCCTGCGGGCCGGCGGTGCTGGCCGACACGGTGGGCTTTATCCGCGAGCTGCCGCATGACCTGGTCGCCGCCTTCCGCGGCACCCTGGCCGAGGCGCGCGATGCCGATCTGCTACTGCATGTGAGCGACGCGGCCGACGAGGAGCGCGAGCGCCTCGCCCGCGTGGTCGACAACGTGCTCGAGGAAATCGACGCCGGCGACCTGCCGCAGCTGCGGGTGATGAACAAGATCGACCTGGCGGGCACCGAGCCGCGAATCGACCGCGACGCCGAAGGTCGCCCCACCACCGTGTGGCTGTCGGCCGCCAGCGGGCAGGGCCTGGACCTGCTTCGGCAGGCCCTGGGCGAGCTGCTGGGCGGCGAGCGCGTGCAGTCCGAACTGCGCCTGCCGCATACCGCCGGCCGCCTGCATGCCCGACTCAAGGCCGCCGGCGCCATCGTGGGCGAAGAGGTGGACGAGGATGGCTGGCGCTTGAACATCGATGCGCCGCGCAGCGTGATTGCGCCCTTGAGCGGCGGTAGCGCCAGCGAGGCAGCCTTGCTCCAGCCCATCCTTGGCACGGCCGAAGAGGCCTTGCAGGACGGCACCCTCTAACCAGCGAACCCCCTGTGGGAGCGCACCCTGTGCGCGACAGGCGCCCGAGCGCCCGGCGAACACCGGTTGTCGGGGTGGCCTTGCGGCGCCAGTCGCGCACAGGGTGCGCTCCCACAAGTGGAGCGCTTCCATGGGGAGGAATCCCTGGCGGGCTCTGTTAGAATGGTCGCTGTTTGTGTGCGGCCATTCGCGCTCGCGCGGTACCCATCTCAAGCAGCCGACCCTATGTCCAAACCCGTTCAACGCGCTTTCCGGCCAACGCAGCCGGCCTCCCAGCGGCCTTAAGGAGACTGACCATGGCCTGGAACGAACCCGGTAACGGGCAACGTGATCCGTGGAACAGGAACCGCCAGCCTGGCAATAAGCCGGGTCTGGAGGACATGCTCAGGCAGCTGCGCAACCGGCTGGGCAAGCTTGGCGGCGGCGCCGGCGGCATCTTCACCATCCTGCTGGCCTTCCTGATCGTCTGGATCGCCATGAGCAGCTTCACCATCGTGGATGCGCGCCAGGCCGGCGTGGTACTGCGCTTTGGCCAGTACTCCCGCACCCTGCCGCCGGGTTTCCACCTGAAGTTTCCGAGCCCCATTGAAACGGTGACCAAGGTCGGCACCACCGAGATCCGATCGGTGTCCGACAAGGTGCGCATGCTGACCAGCGACGAGAACATCATCTCGGTCGACTTCAACGTGCAGTACCAGGTGGCCGACGCCCGCAAGTTCCTCTTCTCGCTCAGCGGCCCGCCGGAAGACACGCTGCGCCAGGCCTCCGAGGCCGCCGTGCGCACGGTGGTGGGCGCCAATGTGATGGACAACATCCTCACCAGTCAGGGCGAAGGCGAGACCGTCGCGCCCGCCGCTGCCAGCACCGTGGCGGGCGCCTCGTCCGTGGCGACCCCGGCCGTTGTACCCGTGACCGGCGTGAAGGCGCAGACGCGCGACACCCTGCAGCAGCAGACGCGCGAAATCCTGCAGGCCACGTTGGACGAATACGACGCCGGCCTCGTGGTGACCGACGTGAGCTTCCAGAACGTGGCCCCGCCGCAGGAAGTGAAGGACGCCTTCGACGACGTCAACGCCGCACGCGAAGACAAGCAGGGCACCGAGAACAACGCACGCGCCTACGCCAGCCAGGTCGTACCGGTGGCACGTGGCGATGCCTCGCGCATTTCTGCCGAGGCCCAGGGTTATGCCGCTGCACGCGTGGCCACCGCCACCGGTGATGCCTCGCGCTTCAACCTCATCCTCAAGGAATACAAGGCCGCGCCGGATGTCACGCGCCGTCGCCTGTGGCTGGAAACCGTCGAGGACGTGATGTCGAACAATCCCAAGGTGCTCGATGGCTCCGGCGGCCGCAACATGATCTACCTGCCGCTCGATCGCGCGACCGGCAAGGATGTGCCGAACGTGGGCTCGGTGATGCAATCGGCAGGCAGCGACAGCAGCCTCGGCGGCAAGGAGAAGCAGCCATGAAGATCGTCTCCGCCATCATCGCCGTGCTGATCGTGTTGCTCGGCTTCAACAGTTTGTTTGTCGTGCACGAAGGGCAGACCGCACTCGTGCTGCAGTTCGGCCGCATCGTGCGCACCGGCGACCAGCCCGGCCTGCACGCCAAGTTGCCGTTCATCCAGCAGGTGATGACGTTCGACAACCGCATCCTCACGTTGGAAGCGCCGCCCGAGCGTTACTTCACCTCCGAGAAGAAGAGCGTCAACGTCGACTTCTATGTGAAGTGGCGCATCGCCGACAACGCCGCGTATTACCGCGCCACTGCGGGCGACGAGCTGCAGGCGGCCAATCGCCTCACGCCGATCGTGAAGGACGCGCTGCGTTTTGAATTCAATGGTCGCACCTTGCAGGAGCTGGTCTCGGCCGGCCGCAAGGACGTCACCGAACGCGTGCGCAAGCAGACCGACACGGCCGCCCGCAAGAATTTCGGCATTGCCGTGGTCGACGTGCGCATCAAGCGTATCGATCTGCCGGACGAAGTGAGCGAGTCGGTGTACAAGCGCATGCGCGCCGAGCGCACGCAGCTCGCCAACGAATTGCGCTACACCGGTCAGCAGGCCGCCGAAACCATCAAGGCCGACGCCGATCGCCAGGCCCAAGTCGTGAAGGCGGAAGCCGAGCGCGATGCGGCCAAGGTGAAGGGCGAGGGCGATGCCCAGGCCGCGGCGATCTACGCGCAGGCTTACGGCCAGGACCCGGAGTTCTTCGCGTTTTATCGAAGCCTGGCCGCGTACCGTACCTCCTTCAAGGACGGCAAGGGCGTGCTGGTGCTGCGACCGGATTCGGAATTCCTGAAGTATTTCAGCGACGGCGCATCGTCCAAGCATTGAGTGGCAGGGACGATGTCGAAGGAATTGGCAGGCGCGTTGTGCCTGGTGTTGGTGTTTGAAGGGCTGGTGCTGTTTGCCGCGCCGCGCGGGTGGCAAGCCACTATGCGCGAGGCAGTCAACATGAGCCCGCGCACGCTGCGCGTGTTTGGCGCGCTGGCCATCGGCATTGGCCTTGTGGCCTTGCAGTTGGTGCATTGACTTGATGCGGCGATGGGCCGTTCAACCCATCGGAAACCGCCACGGTTTCCTCATCGTCATCCCGGCTGGTGTCGGGATCCAGCGACGTCGAAGGCGCTGGCATGACGCGCTGAGGTAGCCAGCCGAATTCGCGGCCCTTGGGCCATCCGATTTTTCAAATTGACGAGAGCAACATCATCATGGGCAAGTCAGTAGTCATCCTTGGTGCGCAGTGGGGCGACGAAGGCAAGGGCAAGATCGTCGACCTGCTGACTTCGAAGGTCAGCGCCGTCGCTCGCTTCCAGGGCGGTCACAACGCCGGCCACACGCTGGTCATCGGTGGCAAGAAGACCGTGCTGCATCTGATCCCGTCGGGCATTCTGCGCGACGACGCGCTGTGCCTGATCGGCAATGGCGTGGTGCTTTCGCCGCAGGCGCTCAAGCAGGAAATCGAAGAGCTCGAAGCGCAGGGCGTGGAAGTGCGTTCGCGCCTCAAGATCAGCCCGGCCACGCCGTTGATCATGCCGTACCACATCGCCGTCGATAAGGCGCGCGAAATCGCTGCCGGCAAGAGCGCCATCGGCACCACCGGCCGCGGCATCGGCCCGGCGTACGAAGACAAGGTGGCTCGCCGCAGCGTGCGCGTGGCCGACCTGATGTATCCGCACGAGCTGCCCGAGAAGATCAAGGCCGCCGTCGAGTACCACAACTTCATCCTCACCCAGTGGCTGAAGGCCGAGCCGGTCGACTTCCAGACCGTGCTGGACGATGCGCTGGCCTATGGCGAATTCATCCGCCCGATGGTCGACGACGTCGCCACCATCCTGCACGACGTGCGCAAGGAAGGCGGTCACATCCTTTATGAAGGCGCGCAGGGCGCGCTGCTCGACATCGACCACGGCACCTACCCGTACGTGACCTCGTCCAACACCACCGTGGGCGGCGCGCTCGCCGGCACCGGCGTTGGCGCAGGCGACATCGACTACGTGCTGGGCATCTGCAAGGCGTACGCCACGCGCGTGGGCGGCGGTCCGTTCCCGACCGAGCTCAACGACGAGATGGGCGAGCGCCTGCGCAAGGTCGGCAACGAGTTCGGCGCCAGCACCGGCCGTCCGCGCCGCTGCGGCTGGATCGACCTCGTCGCGCTCAAGCGCGCCGTGCAGATCAACGGCATCAACGGCCTGGCCATCACCAAGCTCGACGTGCTCGACGGCCTGCCGACCATCAAGGTCTGCATCGCCTACGAATACCGCGGCAAGCGCCGCGAACTGGCCCCGCTCGACGCGGACGGCTGGGCCGAGTGCAAGCCCGTCTACCTGGAATTCCCGGGCTGGGACGAATCCACCGCCGGCATCCGCGAATGGGACAAGCTGCCTGCTGCTGCTCGTGCCTATCTGCGCGCGGTGGAAGAGCTGTCGGGTTGCAAGCTGTCGCTGGTGGCTACCGGTGCGGATCGTGATGACACGATCGTGCTGGATGATCCGTTCGCTTGATCGGTTAGTGCGTAGGCAAGGCAAACAAAAAGGCCCTGCAATCGCGGGGCTTCTTTTTACTACCGGATGGCGTTGGAGTCTGTTCGCCTCGAAAGCGTAGCCATGTTGGCTACGAGCGTAGCGTTACTGGCTACAACATGAGGTGTTAACTACCTCCGTCCCGTTTTCAGAAAGTCGTTGTTGTAGTACGGGTCGTCTAACTACGTTAGCCCATTAGTTCCCTGAAGAGGCGACTTCCTTAGCCACAATTCGAAGCATTTTCGCGTCGTTCCATGCAGACACAAACGAAAAAACCTTAAACCCTTCAACAGAATCCTCATCGGCCATGTCACAGGCCAACGATAGGAAAGGATCTTCAATCTCGATAGTCCCGTGGCTTAGCGCCTTGCCTTCAGGACTGAACCATTGATACCCCGCAACTTGCCTAAAGACCAGTTCGGACTCTTGCTCTCTCCAGTTGAGATAGGCGACATGTAGCTCATCGCCAACTAACGTGACGCTGGATATTTCAGCGTCGTCGAAG
>NZ_JBFTRY010000143.1:0-8834 GCF_056399745.1 Dyella sp. 01N36 | reverse complement strand
GTGCACGACCCGGACAATCTCGGCGCACGCGTGTTCTTCGAATTTGTCGGTGTCGCCGTGGGTGTATTCATCGGCTGGCTGTTGTTCGTACGTCGTCGCTCGTCCGTGTAAAGCGTTGCATCGGCATTCCCCCTCGCGCCGATGCAGCCGCTGTCTCCTCCCCCAAAGCAGTACCCATGAATACTCACGTTGAAGCGGGCGCCAGCGGCTTGCCGTTGACCCGACGAATCGTCCAGATCGTTCTTTTCACCTTTCTGGCCTATCTGGTGATCGGCATGCAGCTGGCGGTGCTGCCGCCGTTCGTGCACACCGAGCTTGGCTTTGGCGCCGTGCTGGCCGGCCTGGTGATCAGTACGCAGTACGTGGCCACCTTGTTGAGTCGTGGTTTTGCGGGTCGCACCTCCGACACCGCTGGCCCCAAGCGTGCCGCGCTGATCGGCCTGGTGGCGTGCGCGATCAGCGGCCTGCTGATGATCGCCGCGGCCCTGCTGCGTGCATGGCCGGTCGCCTCAGTGGGCGTGATGCTGGTGGCGCGACTGGCCCTGGGCATGGGCGAAAGTTGCGTGGCCACCGGTTGCATCATGTGGGGCATCGGGCGGGTCGGTGCGGAACACACCGCCAAGGTCATTTCCTGGAACGGCATTGCCACCTATGGCGCGCTGGCGGTCGGTGCGCCGCTGGGCGTGGTGCTGAACGCTGCGGCGGGTTTTGCCAGCATCGGCATCGCGGCAGTGTTGTTGATGGTGCTGGGCCTGTTGCTGGCGTGGCGTCGCCCCGCCGTGCACGTCGAGGCCGGCGAGCGCCTGCCGATGCATCACGTGTTCGGCCGCGTGGCGCCCTACGGCATGGGCCTGGCGCTGGCTTCGGTGGGCTTCGGGGTAATCGCCACCTTCATCACGCTGTACTACGCGCGCGAGGGTTGGTCCGGTGCCGCTCCCACCTTGAGCGTGTTCGGCGTGTGTTTCGTGGGCGTGCGCCTGGTGCTTGGCTGGACCATCGCGCACTTCGGCGGCTATCGCACCGCGCTCGTTTCGTTGCTGGTGGAATGCGCGGGCCTGATCGTGCTGGCCATGGCCAATCACCCTGCCATGGCCATGCTGGGAGCCGCGCTGAGCGGCATCGGTTTTTCGCTGATCTTCCCCGCGCTCGGGGTGGTGGCGGTGGAGCGCGTGAGCGGAAGCAATCGCGGCGCGGCACTGGCGTCGTATTCGGTGTTTATCGATGTGGCGCTGGGCGTGACCGGTCCGCTGGGCGGGTGGATCGCGTCGGGTGGACGCTATGGTCCGATGTTCGTGGTGGCTGCGATGTTGTCGTTGGCGGGAGCGGTGCTTACCGGCAGTCTCTATTTGCTCCATGGCAACAAGGCGACTGGCTGATCGCGACAGCAAGGCCTCGGCACGGCTTAAAGCACCGGATCAAACAAGCGCGCCACGTGCATCGCCAGTCGCCGCAGATACGGCGCCTTTTCATATTCCGCAGCCGTGACCTCGTGCGCGTGGGCGAAGTCATCGCACAGCATGGCTTCCACCTCGCCAGCGAATTCGGGATCCACGTTCAGGGCGCCGATCTCGAAGTTGAGACGGAACGAACGGTTGTCCAGATTCATGCTGCCCACCGAGGCGGTGTCATCGTCCACCAGCAGCACTTTCTCGTGCACGAAGCCCGGCTGATAGCGAAACACGCGGATGCCGGCGAGCACCGCATCGTGGGCATACAGGCTGGTGGCAAGGAATACCGTGCGGTGATCAGGGCGGCACGGAATAAGCACGCGCACGTCCACGCCGCGGAACACCGCCAGCCGCAACGCCGACATCACTGCCTGGTCGGGCACGAAATAAGGCGTGGTGATCCATAGCCGGTGACGCGCGGCGTGGATCAGCGAGACGAAGAACAGCGAGCAGGTCTCCTGTCGATCGGCCGGCCCGGTGGCCACGATGAGCGTGTGCGCGTTGCCGACTTGTTGCTGCGGTTTGAGCAGCGGCGGCAGCTCACCGGTGACCCAGTGCCAGTCTTCGGCGAAGCTGCGTTGCAGATCGGCGACGGCCGGGCCTTCGATTTCCAGGTGCGTATCGCGCCATGGCGCCAGCGGGGGGCTGAGGCCGAGGTATTCGTCGCCTACGTTGAGGCCGCCGACGTAACCGCGCATGCCATCCACGACCACAATCTTGCGATGATTGCGGAAATTGAGCTGGAAGCGGTTGCTGCGCCGCTGGGTGGCGAATGAATGGATGATCACGCCCGCCTCCTGCAGCGTTTCCACATACTCGTTCGGCAGCGCGTGGCTGCCGATGCCGTCGTAGAGCACACACACATCCACACCGGCGCGCACGCGATCGATCAGCGCCTGCTGCATGCGCTTGCCGAGCATGTCGTCGTGGATGATGAAAAACTGCACGAGCACGCAGCGCCTGGCCTCATTGATGGCCGCGAAAATCGCCTCGAAGGTGGCGTCGCCGTTGATCAGCAGTCGCAGCCGTTGCCCGGCGTGGAAGCGCGCGCCGAGCATGTGCGCGATCTCGCCATAGCGATCGTTGACCTCCGGCGCGCTGGAGCCATTGGCCAGCTGGGCGTCCGCCAGTGCCTGCATCTGGTCGCGTCGTGCGCGATGCAGGTCCACGTAGCCGTGAAAATGGCTGCGTCCCAGATACAGATACGGAATGAGCGTGGCGTAGGGCAGCAAGACCAGGCCCAGCGCCCACGCAAACGCGCCTTGCGGCGTGCGCGTATTGATCACCGCGTGCATGGCGGCGAGCACGCCGGCGATGTGCAGAACCAGCAACAGGGTGCCGACGATGGTGGTCAACATGCCGCGCCACCGGCGAGATGAGTGAGGCGATCCTTATCGAGCATGGGTTCCCCGCATCAACGCATGGCGTCGCGCACAGTATCGAGCACATCGCGTTCGCGTGCCTGCAGTGCCTGCTGCAGGTGATCGACGAACAGGCGAATGCGCGCCGGCAGGTAGGCACGGCTGGGATAGATGGCGTAGATGTGGGCGTCGGCCAGGAACACCTCGTTCTTCAGCGGCACCAGGCGGCCGGCGCGCACGTCGTCGGCGATATCCCAGGCGGACTTGAACGCGATGCCGTGGCCGGCAATGGCCAGGCTGCGCATGAGGTCGCCGTTGTCGCAGGTCATCGCCGCTTCCACGCGCAACGGACGGGAGCCGTCCGGCGTCTGCACCATCCACGGCAGCACGCCATGGCCCGGACGGTGCAGCATCAGGCAGCGGTGCTGCTGCAGTTCGTCGGCATGGTGCGGATAGCCATGCCGTTCCAGATAGTCCGGCGAAGCGCACAGCACGCGGAAGTTGTTGGTGAGCAGGCGCGACACCAGGCGCGAGTCGACCATGGTGCCGCCCCGCACGGCGACGTCCACGCCGTACTCGAACAGATCGAGCATGGCGTCGGAATTGGTGATGCGCAGATGCAGCTGCGGGTGCTGCTCGGCGAAACCGGCCGCCATCGGGCCCACATACTGGCGCCCCATATCCACCGAGGCGGAGATGTGCAGCTGCCCGCGCACCTCCAGCTGGCGCAGCCCGACGGCCGAGTTGGCGTCGTCCACGTCGGCGATGATGGCCTGGCAGCGCTCAAAGTAGAGCGTGCCTTCCTCGGTGAGCACGAGGCGGCGCGAGCTGCGCTGGAGCAGCCGCACGCCCAGCGCGGTCTCCAGCCGGGTCAGCCGCTTGCTGGCGGCAGCGGGCGACAGACCCAGTTCGCGCCCGGCCGCCGACAGGCTGCCTTCGGTCACGGCGCGCACGAACAGGCGCATATCTTCGAAATCGACCATGTTCCAGAGACCTTGGCGAGCAGGCTGGTACGGCCTGGGAATGAGCCATCTTTAACTTTCAGGAAAAGATGCCTCTCTAGTTTGCTCAATTCCCGCAAAGATCTACAAGGCGCACAGTGGCGGCCGTTTCCTTCAGGGATCCCCTCCCATGAACTCCCCACGTTCTTCCGAAAGCGCTGCTGCGGCCGCAGCCGGTTCATCCCGGTTGGCCCTGCTGGCCTTGTCGGTCGCCGCGTTCGCCATCGGCACCACCGAATTCGTGATCATGGGCCTGTTGCCCGAAGTGGCCACGGACCTGCACGTGAGCATCCCGTCCGCCGGCCTGCTGGTGTCGGGCTACGCACTGGGTGTCGCGGCCGGCGCGCCCCTGCTGGCGGCGCTCACGGCCCGCATGGAGCGTCGCAACGCCCTGCTGCTATTGCTCGGCCTGTTCATTCTGGGCAACGCGCTATGCGCGGTGGCGCCCAACTACGGCGTGCTGATGGTGGCGCGCGTGGTGGCGGCGTTCTGCCATGGCTCGTTCTTTGGCATCGGCGCCGTGGTGGCTTCGCATGTGGTGCCGCGCGGCCAGGCTGCCCGCGCCATCGCCCTGATGTTTACCGGGCTGACCCTGGCCAATGTGTTGGGCGTGCCGTTCGGTACCTTTCTCGGCCAGTGGGCGGGCTGGCGCTCGACCTTCATGGCCGTGACCGGCCTGGGCCTGATCGCCGCGATCGCCGTGTGGCGGCTGGTGCCGGCCTTGCCGGATCTGGCGTCGCCGAACATGAAGCGCGAGCTGGGCGTGCTGCGTCAGCCGCAGGTGCTGCTGGCCTTGCTGATGACGGTGCTGGGCTTTGGCGGCGTGTTCACCGTGTTCACCTATATCGCGCCGATCCTGCAGCAGGTGGCGCATGTGAGCGTGGGCGCCACGGGTTGGGTGCTGATCCTGTTTGGCGTGGGCACCACCATCGGCAACATGCTCGGTGGCCGCCTTGCCGACTGGCGCCTGATGCCCTCGCTGGTGGGCGTGCTGATCGCGCTGTCGCTGATCATGCTGGCGTTTGCCTGGACCATGCACAACACCATCGCTGCCGTGGTCACCGTGTTCGTCTGGGGCATCGCTGCCTTTGCCACCGTGCCGCCGCTGCAGATGCGCGTGGTGCAACAGGCGAGCGATGGTCCGCATCTGGCCTCGACGCTGAATATTGCTGCGTTCAATCTCGGCAATGCGATCGGCGCCTTCATCGGCGGTTCGATGATCGGCATGGGTCTGGGTCTGCCGTCGGTAAGTGTGGCCGGCGCCGTGGTCGCCTTGCTGGGTCTGCTGGTGACTTTGGTCAGCGCGGCGCTCGAACGACGTCGCCGCCCAGTCGCGGCAGCTTGCGCCGTCGGCGCCTGATCGAACTCTCTGCGTGCAAAGGATGGGCATGAGCAAGCAAACCAAGGTCGCACTCGTGGTGGGTGCCCAGGGCGTGATCGGTCGCAATCTGATCGATCACTTGTCGACGCTTGAGGACTGGCAGGTGATCGGCTTGTCGCGTCGCGGTGGGACAGGTGCTGGCCGCGTGCAACACATCGCCGTCGATCTGCTCGATATTGACGACACGCTGGCAAAGCTGCGCAAACTCGATCACGTGACGCACGTGTTCTACGCGGCCTATCAGGATCGCCCCAGCTGGGCCGAACTGGTGCCGCCGAACGTGGCGATGCTGGTGAACGTGCTGGACGCGATCGAAGCGGTGGCGCCGCAGCTTGAACACATCAGCCTGATGCAGGGCTACAAGGTCTACGGCGGACACCTCGGTCCGTTCAAGACGCCGGCGCGCGAAACCGATGCGGCCTTCATGCCGCCGGAATTCATGCACGATCAGCAACGCCTGCTCGAACAGCGACAACAGGGCAGGGCGTGGAGCTGGTCGGCGATCCGCCCTGCGGTGGTCGGCGGTTTTGCGCTAGGCAATCCGATGAATCTCGCGCTCGCCATCGCCGTGTATGCGTCGATGAGCAAGGAGCTCGGCCTGCCGCTGCGTTTTCCCGGCAAGCCGGGTGCCTACGACAGGCTGCTGGAGATGACCGATGCCGGTCTGCTCGCCAGCGCCACGGTGTGGGCGGCCACCGAGCCGCATTGCGCCAATCAGGCTTTCAACATCACCAACGGCGACCTGTTCCGATGGAACGAGATGTGGCCCTTCATCGCCGATTATTTCGGCCTTGAAGTCGCGCCACCACTGCCGCTATCGCTCGATAGCGTGATGGCAGACAAGGAGCCGCTGTGGCAAGCCATGGGCGAACGCCACGGCCTCGCGCCGCATGCCTATGCCGAGGTATCGTCCTGGCGTTTTGCCGACTTCGTGTTTTCCTGGGACTACGACATGTTTGGCGACGGTTCCAAGGCGCGGCGCTACGGCTTCCACGAACATGTGGAAACCAAGGCGATGTTCACGCGACTGTTTGATGACTTTCGTCGGCGCAAAATCATTCCCTGACTTTTCAGATTCGCAAGGAGAGCTGCATGAAAGCCGTCGCGTACCGACAGATCCTGCCCATCACGGATCCGCATAGCCTGATCGACGTCGAGTTGGCGCAGCCCGCGCCGCAAGGGCGCGATCTGCTGGTGCAGGTCGAGGCGATCTCGATCAATCCGGTGGATACCAAGGTGCGCCAGCGCGCCAACCCCGAGGGTGCAGACAAAGTGCTGGGTTGGGATGCCGCCGGCACCGTGGTGGCGGTGGGCGCCGACGTTACGCTGTTCAAGCCGGGCGATGCGGTGTACTACGCCGGTGCGATCGATCGTTCCGGCAGCAACGCGCAATTCCAGCTGGTCGATGAGCGCATCGTGGGACGCAAGCCCGGCACACTCGATTTCGCGCAGGCCGCGGCGATGCCGCTCACCACGATCACTGCGTGGGAATTGCTGTTCGACCGGCTCAACCTGCCTCGCGGCGCCACAGCGCGTCCTCGCGTCATCCTGGTCGTCGGCGGTGCAGGCGGGGTGGGTTCGATGGCGATCCAGTTGGCACGCACGTTGACCAATGCCACCGTGATCGCCACGGCGTCGCGTGAAGACAGTCAGGCGTGGGTGAAGGCCTTGGGCGCGCATCACGTGGTCGATCATCATGGCGATCTGGTCGCCGCGGTGAAGGCGGTGGCGCCGCAAGGCGTGGACGATGTGCTCAGCCTCACGCACACCGAGCAGCACTTCGCGAAGCTGGTGGAACTGCTCAAACCACAGGGCAAGCTGGCCTTGATCGATGATCCGGCCAAGCCGCTGGAGATCAACCTGCTCAAGCAGAAGAGCATCTCGCTGCACTGGGAGTTCATGTACACGCGCTCGCTGTTCCACACCGAGGACATGCAGGCGCAGCATCGTCTGCTCAACGAAGTGGCCGACCTGGTCGACGCCGGTGTGTTGCGCACGACGCTGCGCGACAACCTGGGTGCGATCAATGCGGAGAATCTGCGTCGCGCACATCAGCAAGTGGAAAGCRCGAGCTCGATCGGCAAGCTGGTTTTAAGCGGCTGGTAATCGCTGGCACGCAAAAAAAAGGAGCGCCAAGCGCTCCTTTTTTTATCCGCCCTTCAACAACCGGTCGGCGAGATTGCGCGCCTGCTGGCGTATCTCCGGCATGGCCGTGGATTCCCACAGCGTGCCGCGCAGCAGGGTACCGATCGCGTAGAAGTGCGGCCACGGCTGGTTGCCATGCGCCACGCGTCCTTCCGTCGTTGCCGTGACGCCCAGACCGAGCGGATCGGCGGTGACATGGCCATTGGTCGACAGCTGGCGGATCAACGGATGCTGCGTGCGCCGCACATCCGTGTTGAGGCCCACCGTCTGGATGACCAGATCGGCATCCATGGTTTCCATGCCCTTGCCGTGCGGACGGCGGATTTCCAGATGCAGCTTGTCGCCGACGACATCGACCGTCTGCAGACGACCGCGACGACGGTGCAGCCGGTCGCCATCCTCAAGCGCCTTCATGGCCGCCATGACCTGCGGCGGCATGCGATGGCGCACGCGTTCCCAGGCCCAGCGTGCATGACGCAGGAAGCGCGAGCGTTCCGCTTCCGCCAGCAGCGCCCATAGCGAAGGCGTATGCGGGCGCAGGCTGTCGACCACGGTGCGCCAGTCGGCGCTTTGCGCCATGGCTTCGCGCAGCAGGCGGATCCAGGTACGGATGTAGGGTTCGTCGCGCATCGCCTCGATCAGTTCGCCGCTGTCGTCAGCTGGCGCGGAGGCGTGCTGCAGATGTGGCTCCGGCAACAGGCCGTGGCGCGAGATGGCTTCGAAGCTGGCGTTCGGCCACAGCGCCGAAAGCTCCAGCAACACGTCGACGGCGGTGAGACCCAGTCCGATCAGCACCACTTTGCGCGGACGTGTGTCCGGCTTGGCCTGCGCAAGAAAACCCCAGGRTTCAGTCACGTACTGGCCGCTTTCGAGCGCCGCATCGCTGACGCCATTCAACGGCAGCGGCGGCAACGAACCGATCGCCAGCACGGCGGCGTCGGCACGTGCGCTGTCCTCGCCATGGATCACATTGACGCCATCGTGCTCCGGCACGATGGCATCCACCTCGAACGGCAGCACGCGCACATCGTGGCCGGCTGCACGTGCACGCTCGAGCGCGCGCTCCACCTGAGCTTCGAGATAATCGCCATAGAGGCGTCGCGGCAGGAAATCGGTACCGGCGATGGTGCTGTCGCCACGCTGGGCGTATTCCAGAAACCCGTGCGGCCGGGCAGCAAACATGCTCATCGAGGCCGCACGGACGTTCAACAAATGTTTGTCGGACCGCGTGCCATACGCGACACCACGCGGCGAGTTACCGCCGCCGGTATACCAGTCCAGATGCAACTGCTGCGGCAACTGGCGTTCCAGTAGCTCGCTCAGCAGCGCTGCCGCTGCAGCACCGCCGCCGATGATGGCGACCCGTCGATACATGCCACTCCCTCAAAAAAAGCGTCTTCACGTGTGTGGCTTCAAGCATACAGGCGGCCGGCCAAGGCGCTGCGCTGCTGGCTTGCGGTCCACTGGCCAGCTTCGCCAGCTTGTTGGTATGTAAAGT
>NZ_JBFTRY010000142.1:0-8868 GCF_056399745.1 Dyella sp. 01N36 | reverse complement strand
ATGTATGTGATTCCCTACTGCATGGGCCCGATCGACTCCCCGCTCGCCCGTTGCGGCGTTGAGATCACCGATAGCCCCTACGTGGTCGCCAACATGCGCACCATGACGCGCATGGGCGCCGCCGCACAGGCGCGCATCGAGCGCGAAGGCACGTTCGTGAAGGGGCTGCACTCCACTGGCGAACTCGATCCCGAGCGCCGCTTTATCATGCACTTCCCCGAAGAGCTGACCATCAAGTCCTACGGCTCGGGCTACGGCGGCAATGCATTGCTCGGCAAGAAGTGCCACGCGCTGCGCATCGCCAGCTACCAGGCCAAGTCCGAGGGCTGGCTGGCCGAACACATGCTGATCGTGGGCATCGAAAACCCACAGGGCGAAACGCATTACATCGCCGCCGCGTTCCCGTCCGCCTGCGGCAAGACCAACCTCGCCATGCTGATTCCGCCGGAGGCTTACCGCCAGGACGGCTGGAAGGTGTGGACGGTGGGCGACGACATCTGCTGGATGCGCCCGGGTGCGGATGGACGTCTGTACGCGATCAACCCGGAAGCCGGTTATTTCGGCGTGGCCCCGGGCACCAGCGACGCCACCAATCCCAATGCGCTGTCGACGATTGCGCGCGACACCATCTTCACCAACGTCGCCGTCACCGCCGACAACCAGCCGTGGTGGGAAGGCTTGCCAGGCACGCCGGTCACCGACTGGCAGGGGCGTCCGTATGACCCGGCGAACGGCCCGGCCGCGCATCCCAATTCGCGCTTCACCGTCAGCGCCAGGCAGTGCCCGACCTGGTCGCCGCGCGCAGAGGATGCGCAGGGCGTGCCGATCAGCGCCATCGTGTTCGGCGGTCGCCGTCCTTCACTGATCCCCCTGGTGTTCGAGGCGAAGGACTGGAAGCACGGTGTGCTTGTCGGCGCCGCCATGGGCTCGGAAACCACCGCCGCCGCCACCGGCGCCGTCGGCGTGCTGCGCCGCGACTCGATGGCCATGAAGCCGTTCGCCGGCTATCACTACGGCGACTACTTCCGTCACTGGCTTTCGTTTGACCAGCCGGGCGCCAAGCTGCCGAAGATTTTCCACGTCAACTGGTTCCGCAAGGRCGMGGACGGCCRCTTCSTGTGGCCGGGCTTCGGCGACAACCTGCGCGTGCTGCAGTGGATGATCGATCGCGTGGAAGGCCGCGCCGCGGGCAACCACACGCCGATCGGCACGCTGCCGAAGGCTGGCGAGATCAAGCTCGACGACCTCCAGCTCGACCGCGCCACGGTCGACACCTTGTTCGAAGTGGACCAGGCCGGCTGGACCGCCGAACTCGCCGCCATCGGCGAGTACCTGGAGAGCTTCGGCCAGCGCATGCCGCACGAGCTGCATGCCGAACAACAGCGCGTCGCCAAGGCGCTCAACGATGCGGCTGTCCCGCCGCGCGCGGCCGTCGCCTCCTGACGCCCTCCCCCTCGCCGGCCCGACGCGGCCGGCGAGGATCTCTTGCTACTGAGGCAGGCTGACCCTCTCCTCGCCCAAGGGCTCTAAACCTTGCTGCGCGCCGGTGCATCCAAGCTGGCAAGATGATTGCTGCCTGCCCCGCCACCGGAACCACCATGCCGCCGCCAGCGCCCGCCGCGGAGTCTCATGACATGGACGACGTCCAGGCGGCGGCGAGTGGCGATCGTGCGGCTTTCCAGCGGCTCTATCGGGCGCATGTGGACCGCATCTACGGCGCCATCTTGCGCCTGGCCGGCTACGACCACGCCCGCGCCGAGGATCTCACCCAGGAAGCTTTCATCCGCGCCTGGCAGAAACTGTCCGGCTTTCGCGGCGATAGTGCGTTTAGTACCTGGTTGTATCGCCTGGCGGTGAATGTCGCGTTGATGGATATCAGGTCGCGCGGTTCGGACCCGGTCACCATGATGGACGAGGAACTGATCCCCGATCACGGTGAAACGCCGTTCTGCGCCGCCGAACGCGACGAACTGGAACGTGCCATTGGCAAACTGCCGCCACGGGCGCGCGCCGTGCTGGTGCTGCACGACGTGGAAGGTTGGCGACACGAGGAGATCGGTGCCGAACTCGGCATGGCAGTGGGTTCGTCCAAGGCGCAATTGCATCGCGCCCGCGGCCTGCTGCGGAAAGTTTTGGGAGAACGCTCATGAACGAATTTGAATGGCTGCGCCAGACACGCGCCCTGCGCGAACCGGTTACTCCACGTCGCGATCTGTGGTCCGGGATCGACGCTGCACTCGATGCAGCCGATACCAGCACGGTCGTGCCCACTGCACGACGCGCATGGCGCCAGCCGCAAAACTGGCTGATCGCCGCCAGCTTCGTCGGCTTGTCGCTGTTTGCCGGCAGTCTTGCGGTGCACCTGCGCGATCGCACGCTGGCCAATGCCACGGCGTCCACCACGCCGGACGTGAGCCGCTGGCGTCCGAACGATCCGCGCCTTGCCGGCGCGGCGGTGGAACTGGATGCCGCCAACATGGAACTGCGCCAGGCCATCGAACAGGCGCCCGACTCACCGGCGCTGCAGCGACTGCTGATGCGCACCCAGAAACAACAGTCGCAGCTGCGACAGATGGAACACCAGGCTGGTTGAGTCCAGCGGAGCCTTCACCATGAAAACCGCACGCGTCATCMCACTCCTGCTCAGCCTGTCGATCGGCCAGGCCCTGGCCGACACGCCCATCAACCTCAGCCACGACGCGTTGCCCAACGCGCATGTGAGCATCAGCAACGTCAAGGGCGCCGTGACCGTGAGCGCCTGGGATCGCAACCAGGTGCAAGTCACCGGCCGACTCGGCGACGGCGCCAAGCCGCTGGCCATCGAAGGCAGCAACAGCAGCTTGAGTATCAAGGTCGAACCGCAGGGCAAGTCCGGCCTGTTCAGCTGGGGCAGCGACAGCTCGATGGGTTCCACCACGCTGGATGTGCGCGTGCCCAAGGGCGCCTCGCTCGATGTCGACGTGGTGAGCGCGCCGATGAACATCGACGGCATCGACGGCGGCAGCATCAAGGTCAACACGGTCAGCGGCAAGGCGCGCATCAATGCCCGCTCGCCCAGCGTCGATGCCGACGCCGTGAGCGGCAGCCTGGAGCTGGCCGGCAGCGCGGACAAGGTGGCGTTGCAGACGGTGAGCGGCGACATCCTCGCGCCGAACGTGGGCACCGAGGCCAACCTGCAGACGGTCTCCGGCCGCATCCATGTCAGCGGTGGTCCGTGGCGCAGGCTCAACCTGAGCACGGTCTCGGGCGATGTGCAGCTGGCCGGCGGCGTCGCGCCCAATGGCAGCTATGACGTCGACAGCATGAGCGGCGACGTGCAGATCCAGGTGCCGTCCAACCTGTCGGCGATCATCAAGGCCTCCACCTTCAGCGGCGACCTGCGCAGCGACTTCGGCACGGTGAAGAAACCCGAGCACGGCCCCGGCAGCGAGCTGGAAGCCACGGCGGGTGCGGGCGGCGCCAAGATGAATGTCGAAACCTTCAGCGGCGACCTGCGCATCCGCCGGCAGGATTGATCACCGACTGGCAGCAACGAAAAACGCCGGGCAAGCCCGGCGTTTTCTTTGCGCGTTCAACCGATGGTCGACGGCTTGAATCAGAGATCCTGGTGGTACTGCACGTACGGCGTGCGCGACTGGTCAGGTTCCGGGCCCGCCGGCGTATTGATGGCATTGCCCGACGACCACAGATTCTGCGCGCCGATGCTCAGCTGGCCCTGCCACGGCAGACGCCAGGTCACGCCCAGGTCAATGCTGTTCCAGCGACGATCCGGGTTGTAGCCGGCGCCACCGGGCACACCCGCTTCCGGCGCCATGGTACGACCCACGATGCTGCCGCTCAGCGGACCGCGATCGACGCCAAAACTCACCGCTTTCTGGTCGAGTGCATTCACGCCCAGCACGTTGCCAGGCAGCAGACGCACACGGCCGACGCTGGCGCCCAGATCGATGCCGCTCTTGCCATCCAGGGCGAAGCGACCACGCGCATTGACCTGGGTGCTGCTGTCGAAACCGGAGAGGCCGTTGACACCCGGCATGGCGCCGGGGAGCAGACGCGGCAGCGTGGCAGCGCCCTGCACATTGTCGGTGCCCACGCTCAGGCCGAGCGAATAGCGACCATCGTTATACGTTGCGCCCACTTCGCTGCCGATGATGCGCGGCGCCTGGTTGTTCGCCCAGTTGTGCTCGCTCACGCCCACGTGCGCCTGCACGTTGGGGGCGATGCCGTAGCGGAATTCGGAAGACTGCACGGTGGCCGAATCCACCGCGCGGAACTGCAGCGGCGTATCGGCCAATTGCGCCGAACCCAGCGTGTCGCTGTTCGACTGCAACGCCAGCCAACGGCCATCGGAGCCGCGCCACAGGGGCACGCCGTTGGCAGCGGCCTGGGAGGTCTGATCCGGCGTCTGCGAGAGCAGGCGACCGGCCGCGCTGTACGAATCACTGGCCGCAGTCTGTCCTGCCGCGATCAGCGGCATCAACAGCAGTGGCAATGACAAGAACAGACGACGCATGAAACGCGAAACCCCCGCGATACAGATAGGCAGGAACGGATTCGCCCCCTCCCAGAGACGAGTTAGGCCTAACGATACCACATTTTACTTTTTGCTAACACCCAGATTCCCAGTTTGTGAACCAAGTCCGTATGGCCCATCTCACGAATTTTTGACATCTGCCAACCCAATAGGTTCCCGGTTTACAGACCCGGCGACAAAGCTGAATGGAGGCGATATATAGTCCTCTCCTGTCGACAATGCCCGGAATCGCCCCACGACTGATGACATCGGTCCCTTCCAGCACAATGCCCTCATGGCCTGCGGACAGCGCTGTCGCAGCCATGCATGCCGCGGTGGAGCGACTCTTCCGCGCGGCTGATGCTGCGAGCGTGGCGGAAATCTGCGAAGTCATGCTGCGCGATCTGGGCATCGAAGGCCGCCTGCACTGGCGCCTGCTGGGCGACACCGAGCCGCCGAACGAGCAGATCACCCAGCTGGATCTGGCGGAGGATCCGCAAGGCCTGCGTTCGCTGGTGCTGGCCTTGCCCACGGGTTCGATCTCGGACCCGATGAGAGAGAACCTGGCGTGGATCGGTCGGCTGCTGGCCTGCCGCCTGCGCCAGCTGGCGGAAACCTCGCGCCTGTACGAAGCCATTTCGCGGCTGGCGCTGGCCGAGCGTCTGCAGCGCGCGCTCTACGCCATTGCCGACCAGGCGGGCGCCGAGCACAACATGACCGAGATGATGCACTCGCTGCACGCCATTCTCGGCAGCCTGATGTACGCGGAAAATTTCTACATCGCCTTGTACGACGCCGCGACCGATACGGTGCGCTTTCCGTACTACGTCGACACGATGGACAAGGAACCGCCCTCGCCCGACGAATCGGTGCCGCTGCAGGAGATGCGTTACAGCCTCACCTGGAATCTGCTGCAGGGCGGCCAGGCGATCATGGGTTCGGTGGCCGAGCTGACCGAACAGTTCAAGGGACGCTTCGTGCTGCTGGGCCCGGTGTGCGAACACTGGCTGGGCGTGCCGCTGCTGCGCGACGGTCGCGTGGTCGGCGGCATCGTGATGCAGAGCTATCGCGAGGACACCCATTACAGCGAGCACGACCGCGAACTGCTCAGCTATGTCGCCAAACATGTGCAGACCGCGCTGGAACGGCGCGAGGCGCACGAAGAACTCGAACGCCGCGTCTCCAGCCGCACGGCGGCGTTGCGCGAAGCCAACCGCGTGCTGCGCCAGCAGGTGCTGCAGCGCCAGCGTGGCGAGCGCCTGCAGGCGGCGCTGTTCCGCATCGCGGAGCTGGCCAATGCTTCCGAAAGCATCGACAACTTCTATGCCGCCGTTCACCGTGTGATCGGCGGCCTGCTCTATGCGCGCAACTTCTATATCGCGCTGCTGGACGAAGAGCAGAAAACCCTTAGCTTCCCCTACTCCGTCGACGAATTCGACACCGTGCGCCTGCCGCGCGCGCATGGCCGCGGCGTCACCGAATTCGTGCTGCGCCACGCCAAGCCACTGCTGGCCGATCCGGCGGAATTCGATCGCCTGCAGCAGAGCGGCGAAATCACCCATCGTGGTTCGCGTTCGGTGTGCTGGCTGGGCGTGCCGCTGGTCTGGGGCGATCGCGCCATGGGCGTGCTGGCCGTGCAGAGCTACTCGCCGGAACATACTTACGACGTGCGCGACCAGGAGTTGCTCACCTTCGTGGGCTACCACGTCGCCAACGCGCTGCAACGCAAGCACACCACCGAATCGCTGAAGCAGGCCTATGCCAGCCTGGAGCGCCGCGTCACCGAGCGCACGCGCGCCCTCGCGCTGGCCAACCGTGACCTGCGCGAACAGATTGCCGAGCGCGAGCGCGTGGAGCGCCGCCTCAAGTACGAGACCCTGCACGATTCGCTGACCGGCCTGCCCAATCGCACGCTGTTGCTGCAGCGCCTCGAGCAGGCCCTGCAGCGCTATCACGGCGACACGCAGGAATTGTTCGCGGTGCTGTTCATCGACCTGGATCGTTTCAAGGTCATCAACGATTCCGTCGGCCACCTGGTCGGCGACGATCTGTTGTTCCAGGTCGGCGGCCGCATCCGCGCGTGCTTGAAGACGCGCGACGTGGTGGCGCGCCTGGGCGGCGACGAATTTGCCGTGCTGGCCGAAGGCATCACCGATCCGAAGATGGCGATGCTGATCGCCGAACGCATCATCGACGAATTGCAGACGCCGTTCCGCCTCGGCGCGAAGGAAATCTTCACCTCGGCATCGATCGGCATCGCCCTGCCCAGCCCGCATTACCAGCGTCCGGAAGAGCTGCTGCGCGACGCTGATGCGGCGATGTATCGCGCCAAGGACGAAGGTCGCCATCGCGCCGCGGTGTTCGACGATCGCCTGCGCCGCGAAGCTCTGTCGCTGCTGGAAATGGAAGGCGACCTGCGCCGCGCGCTGAGCCGCAACGAATTCGTGCCGTTCTACCAGCCCATCGTGGCGCTGCAGACCGGCCGCACGGTGGGCTATGAAGCGCTGTTGCGGTGGCGCCATCCGGACCGCGGCCTGCTCACGCCCGGCGATTTCCTTGCCGTGGCCGAAGAAAGCGGCTGCTCGGAAGCCATCGACTGGCAGATCTTCGAGCAGGTCTGCGCGCAGGCCGAAGCCTTGGCGGGCAGCGATGGCTTCGTCAGCATCAACGTGTCCGGTCGCCACTTCCGTTCGCTCGACCTGGACAAGCGCCTGCTCGACCTGATCGAGTCGCATCACCTGCCGCCGCGCTGCCTGCGCGTCGAGGTGACCGAGCGCGCGCTGCTGGAGAACGCTGTCCAGGTGAAGCGCATGCTCGACAATCTGCGCGGTCATGGCGTGAGCATCGCGCTGGATGACTTCGGCACGGGTTACTCGTCGCTGAGCTATCTGCACCAGTACCCGATCGAGACGCTGAAGATCGACCGCTCCTTTATCGTGGAATTGCCGCGCGAAGGCGGTCACGGCGCCGCGGTGGTGCGCGCCATCCAGGCGCTGGCCAATTCGCTGCAGATGCAGGTGATCGCCGAAGGCATCGAAGAAGAAGACCAGCGCGAGGCACTGCTGCGCATCGGCTGCCGCTTCGGCCAGGGCTTCCTGTTTGCGACGCCGAAGATGGCTGAGGTGTGGCTGCAGCGAGAGCATCATTTTGCGTTGCCATAGGGCCTCGCACCCTTCGCTTCTCTCCCTCGGTTCCACCTGATCGTCATTCCGGCGCAGGCCGGAATCCAGTTGCGATGCAATGGATTTTTGCGGAGCCTCCAACGCAGGCTGTCGTAACGCTAGAACCAAATACCCACGCCACTGGATTCCGGCCTGCGCCGGAATGACGGGCAAAAGAAAAGGCCGGCGCCTTTCGGCTGCCGGCCCTTTTGTGACACCGCAGGTTTACTGTGCCGTATGCGGCGCACTCGCCGCCGGCGTCACACTCAGCAGATGCTCCGCATCCACGCGATCAAAGGTATAGCGCTGCGCGCAGAACTCGCAGATCACTTCGATTTCGCCTTCGCGCGCTTCCAGCGCCGCTTCCACTTCGTCGCGGCCAAGCGAGCGCAGCACCGCTTCCACGCGCTCGCGCGTGCAGCTGCAACCGAAGGCCAGCGGGCGTGGGTCGAACAGGCGCACGGACTCCTCGTGGTAGAGGCGATACAAAAGCTGCTCCGGCGGCGTGGACAGCAGCTCCTGCTGGCCCAGCGTGGCAGTGAGATGCTGGATGCGCGTCCAGGCGTCTTCGTCTTCCACGGCGTCGTGGCCGCCTTCGTCCGGCAGCTTCTGCAGCATCAGGCCCACGGCATGCTCGCCATCGGCCGCCAGCACGATGCGTGCCGGCAGCTGTTCGGACTGGCTGAAATAATTTTCCAGCGCCGAGGCCAGCTCCGGATGCTGCAGGTCGACCAGGCCCTGGTAGCGCTGGCCGCGCTCGGCATTGCCGATCGTGATCGCCATGATGGCGTCGGGCATCGCCGCCAGGTCCAGCGTTTCGGGCAGCGGATCGTTCCAGCGCGCCAGGCCGCGCAGGCGGCCGTGATCGGTGCACTCGGCGAACAACAGGCGCAGCGGGCCGCTGCTCTTCAATTCCACCGAGAGCGCGCCATCAAGCTTGATGTTGCCGGTCAGCAGCGCGCTGGCGACCAGGGTCTGGCCGAGCACCGAGCGCAGCGCCGCCGGATAGTGGGCGCGGCCGGCAACTTCGCGCCAGGCCGGGCCGAGACGGACGAGCACGCCGCGCACGCCGGCGCGCTCAAGCATGAAGCGATGCAGTACATCTTCGACTAGCACGGTTTCCACGGGATCGACCTCTCAAGAGCAATCCCCCTAGATGGGGGCGCCTGCATCCAGGCACAACGACCTTTGATA